>DATMYS010000400.1:0-4918 GCA_035560835.1 Methanosarcina sp. | reverse complement strand
TTTGTAAGACAACTTTATTTTTCAGGAGTTAGGGGATAAGAAAATATAATGAGTTCAATTCTAAATAAGGTGGCAACTGTTTATTGGAGAAGATTCGACAGGTAACTTGTTTTTCCGAGTATTTTTCTTAGAGCGTTTCTTATGGGAAAACACATTACCTTCCACGAAAATATTACAAAAATAGTTCGCTACTTATGCAAGTAGTGAGATTTGGGACATATATTAATCAGTTTAAGCTAAGAAGAGATTTTTAGAACACCTGAAATGCAGATAAACGATTCTTCCAGATCAGTTGCCTAGTTGTTGGCGAAAAAGTATCCAACTCTTAACATGACCTTCCGAATTATGACCTGCTGAATATAGAAAAGGTGGTGCACCAGCAAAAGAAACTTTTTGACCCTAGGGAAGCAATGTGTGGCTCAAAAGCAAAACCGGGAGAAAGTACCTCTAGATTTAAGATTCCATTAAATGATAGGAATGAAAATCTGTGAGGTATTCTTCCTCTCTTTTTCCTGATACCAATTTTTCAAGGTTCTAAAACACCTGATAGGTTTGCGCAGATTGGAAATATCTTACCCGACGATCATTCAGTCCGGATAACTTTCCGGTTGTTCGTTCCAGAACACTGGAACATCTCCATTCTGCTTTCCTACTTCCATAAAGTACTTGTCATTGTAATAATACCAGACTTTCACAGCCGGATATGTATTTTCCAGGTACTCTTCATAATCGATTTCCGATACATCCACAGATACTATAGAAGAGTTGTCGTCATCGTAGTAGGGTCCTTCAGTCGGGTCAAGTGGGAACCATTCCCCATCTTGATAAACTTCTACCCAGGCGTGCCCGCCACTGACATTACCAAAATCTACTTTCCCTATAGCCACACGCACGGTGCTTTCATTATATTCTCCCGAAGCAATTAGCAGGGATGCAAGAGTATTTGCCTGTTCCTCACAGTCACTGACAGGTTCTCCATAATCTGGATTGCTGGAATAAGTAGGGGTTTCTTCAAGAAACTCTGTTGGAGTAAGCCATTTTTCATCTACACCATTCAGGGTCTCGTCGGATACCCAGGTCCACGATAACGCGGCTTCATAGATCTCGTATTTATCATCAAGATCATGTTCTTCAAGGTAAGAAGTTACAGCGTCTGCGTATGGAGTAACACAGGATTGATAGTGGGAGGTATTTTGCTGCGTTATGTATTGTTCGTCCAGAAAACTCCTCGATCTCATGTCAGGAGGTATCCCTTCTAAAGGTTCTTCTCTAGCGACAGCCGGAGATAATTGTTGATATCTCCCTTCATTATAAGTGGGTTGGAAATTTTGTGGCGTATTTCTGTTTCCTTCTCCAGGAGATATGGGAAGTTTCGAATTTAAGTTTTGAAATTCATTGACTTCATTTTCAACAGCACCTACGAAACTGCAGTACTGAATCTCAAGATCCTGGGGTTCAACAAATAACCAATATGGAGTATTCCTGTATTCTGGGCCACTTACGATATCTCCGTATTTAGCACTCGCGCCAGTACAGAGAAGTATAGCCAGTATAAGGACAGCTATAAAAGTTACATTAATTCTTCTCATTCGATCATCTACCTATGTTTTTTGACCTATGTTTTTGCGATGTTTTTCGTTTCCTCACATTGATTTTTCCTGTCGAGAACTACAACAAGTCTAAAAGCTCCAGTTTTGGAGCTATCTGTTTTGAAGCCTTCTCATAATATCTGTAAAGTTCTTTCCCCAATGCAAAGCCTCTTTTCCTGAACACATTATTAGCTGGTTGCTTAATCGTTTATCATTCCGGAAAAATTCCATTGCCATAAATCGGTCTGTTACTATCAAAACAGGTAAATTCACATTTCTGCAGTAAACAAATAGTTTTGAGTTTTCGACTTCTATCAATCTGTTTGTTTCACCATAATTAATGATAAGTAATCTTTCAATTGCTGGCTCTGTTGCACATGAATATAGTTTTAAGCTTGGCCACCTGTTACGTCGTTTTTGCTCAATCTTTTTCAAAAAAGGCTTGCTTTTCTAATCTTTCATCCTTCCGTTTTCTATAGAGACTACTCTTTTCATTCTCGAATCATTCCTTAACCTTGCTTCTGGTCTTCAGGCTTTTTATTTCCGGATTGTTTCTCGCCTTCGGTCTGTTTTTTTCTGCGATATACAAATATTCCTGCTCCTGCAACCACCATTAAAACAATATAAACCAGATATGAGCTGAGGTCACTGCTGTTACCTGTAGCTCCTGGTCTTCCGGATCCCTGTGCAGTCATATTTCCGGCAGTCGTTTCGAGTTCTACTTCCTTATCAACCGTTACTCTTTCTCCTTTTGCATCCGTATATTCAATCTTGACTTTTAGAGGATTGGAATCCATGGAAGCGGAAGTTGCATTTTCTTCTTTATCGCTTGCTTTTGTGATATCTGATGCTCCCGCCCCACCTTCAGCACCTCCAACACTCTGAGAACTTGCAACATCGAAGGAAGCAATAGTGTAATCCCCTTTCTCAAGATTCCCAACAATTGTTGAAGAGCTTCCTGATACTTTGTACCCGTCCTGGTCCGGAATTGATACTTTCACGGAATATGCCATGTTGTTTCCCACGTTTGCAACTGAAAGGGAAATTTCTCCCTGGTCACTTTCCGAAAAGGAAACATCAAAGTCGGTTTCTCCACCAACGAAAAGCCCTGCTGTAGTCTGGATACTTTTTTCATTGGAATTATAGTCTTCAAATCTGAGGTTTACATCCAGAGTGTAGAGTCCTGGGTTGGCATTTACATCTGCCATTACTGAGTAAGATACGGTTACGGAGTCACCTGCGGCCAGATATTTGATGTACTTTGTGTTATCCGAATATACAGGCAAAATTACCCCTTTTGGATCTTTCCAGGAAACTACCATGTTTTTCAGGGGTGAGTTTCCGGTATTTGTTATTATGAATTCAAGAGGTTCTTCCTTTGCCAGGTCAATACTTGCCTTGTTTATGGTAACAATCTGCGCGTACTCTTTACCCCTTACCTCGAGCTGGATAGTTTTTGTAGTGGTAATTGTGTTTGACGAGGAGCCACTTTCTTTAGCAGTGGTAGTAATATCGATATCATACGTGCCTTCCGATGCATTGGCATCTGTCATAAGTTTAAATTTAAGTACTGCTGCATCTTCATCGTCCTGCCGTGCATTCAGATAGGAAACCTTTTTTGTGAGGTCTTCTCCAGAAACCTTACTGAAAGGATATTCAGGGTTCACTGTGACAGCAATGTCTTTCAGGTCAGCGTTTCCTACATTCTGCACGCTGACAGTGAGTTCAACAGGTTCTCCCGGACGCGCAGCATCAGGGTTCTGATTAGTCAGGTTTACTTCCAAAGAAGCAGATTGTATATCCCCATTAGAGGCAAGTGTTGTCCCAGCTCCAAGGCATACGAATACTGAAAATAGAAGTAAAAATAGAAATAAAAATATTAGTAAAGAGAGCTTTTTCATTTTAATTCCTCAATTCGGGTTTGCTTCATTCTTCGTACCTGGCTTGTTTTTAGTACGTGTTTCGATTTTTTCAATCTCGCCGTCTCTTATGTACACAATTCTTGTTGCATATTTTACAAGTTCAAGGTCATGTGTTACAATGATGATCGTCTTATCTTCACTTTTCTGCAGGCCGTCCAGAAACTCCAGAATGTAGTCCCCTGTTTTGGTGTCCAGGTTTCCTGTAGGCTCGTCTGCAAGGATTATAGGCGGGTTTACAGCAAGGGACCGAGCTATTGCAACTCTCTGTCTCTGCCCGCCTGAGAGCTGGGAAGGAAGGTTCTGTTTCTTGTTTGAGAGGCCAACAATGTCAAGCAGGTATGAGGCTTTTTGTCGGGATATTTGTCTATCTTCTTCCTGAAATTCCATGGGTAAAAGCACGTTTTCCTGGGTGTTCAGGGTTGGAATAAGGTTAAAGCTCTGGAATATGAAGCCAATCATCTGTCCTCTTATGATGGCGAGTTCGGATTCATCGAGTTCTGAGATATCTTTTGAATTAAGGCAAACCGTGCCTTTTGATGGTATGTCCAGGCAGCCAAGCAAATTCATGAGCGTACTTTTCCCGCTTCCGCTGGGCCCAAGGATTACAAGGAATTCCCCTTCATAAATCTCAAGATTTATTCCTTTAAGGGCTGCAAACTCAACCTCCCCCATCTGGTAAATTTTCCAGACATTAGTCAGTTTGATAAGAGGAGCCTCCCTGCTCCTGGAGACTGAATCAAAACTTTTAGCAAAATTACGGGCTGGGCTGCTGTAAGGGCTGTTTTTTATGGTCTCCCCTGGGTCATTCATTTCGGAATCATTGTTCGATTCACTGTAGAAATCTGCTGCTTTCTCAAGCGAATTTAAAATATATGAGGCATTTAGTTTCGTTTTCAATGTCTCTATAATCTCGGTAAATGTCATACATGCCCTCTAAACCATGTTCATGCTTCAAGGTTGACTGATTAATATTGCTTTTTGTTCCTGTTCTGCCTGAAACATCTAAATATAATAATCAACTATAAAATTTTATACTGTAATTTGATTTTACCGTTATTTAACTGCCCTTCTCAGATTACAGGAGTAGTAACAGTAAAAGGTTAATAGTGATCAATGTTTTTGAGGCACCTGCAAAATGCACAGTGCCTCATTTTCTGGAGTGTAGGTTTGACTGCTTTCTCCTATCACTTCTCAAATGGGAGAACTTTTGTGTTGATTTCATGGTCACTAAGAGTGGCGAGGTATCCTGTTTCTTTTCTTCTTTCCCATTGAGCCCTGCAGATTAAAGGCATCTGCATCTGACAGATGCCTTACCTGTCAGTTTCCAGGAGAAGGCAGTCATTTCCTTCATTAGCATTTAATAATAAAAGCATACTTAGTAAAAACAGGATCTATACAGAATTAATT
>DATMYS010000399.1:0-12703 GCA_035560835.1 Methanosarcina sp. | reverse complement strand
AGGGCTGCAGCAAGCAGGCGTGCGTTCAGGCGAGTAATTTCAATGCCTATATAGTCGCAGGTTACTTCATCGGCGCCAACTGCCCTTGCAGTGTCTATGTAATTCCGTGCCGCTTCTCCTCCCCCGGCTACCACAAGCAGGGTATGCTTTTTCGAGAGCTTCCGGAGAACTTCCGCATATTTTAAAAAACGATCGGGATCAAGATTTTTTGCGAGAATTGAACCGCCTAATGAGAGTACTATGAGCATGATGATCTCTACACATTAACAATTCGGATTTTTAAATGTATCGCTGAACATTTTTTGTTTAAGTAACCAAAAAATCCCTTATATACTGAAATACTTGGATAAGAGTCAAGAATAAAATGCCATAAAGTATTTATAATAACGTAATATTACAGCATCAATGACTAATCAGTCAATTGTAGAGATAATACATGAAAGAACAGGTCCAAGACAAAAGAACAGCCATTCTGGAAGCAGCCCTGAAGCTCTTCACTGAGAGAGGCTTCCACGGTACGTCCACTGCCCAAATTTCGAAAGAAGCCGGTGTAGCTACAGGCACCCTTTTCAATTACTTTCCCACAAAGGAAGACCTTATAAACAGCCTTTATTTTGAGGTTAAAGGGGACTTAAGCCAGGCTATGGGAAAAGATATCGAAGCTGAGAGTACCTTCCAAGATAAATTAAGAAAAATATGGTCAAATTTAACCAAATGGGGAGTAGACAATCAGGAAGAATTTCTTTTTGTCGGGCAGTTCTGCTCTTCTCCTTATATAACTAAATTTACGCGTGAGGAAGTGATGAAAGAGTATGTCTTCCTCCATAATCTTGTGAATGAAGGAATAAAAACGAGAGAGATCAGAGATTTTTCTGCGGAGCTTATTATTGCGATGTTTTATCAGGGTAGCAGGACGGTAGTGAACTTTATCCTTGATTCAGATTCTTCACAGGATGAAAATAAAGTTTTAGAGGATGGATTTCAGATTATTTGGAGAGGTCTGGCTAAAAACTAATTTTTTTCACTCTACGCGTGAGTGATCAGTCAATCAGAAATTTACCAAATATTTATATAATACCAAGTATTTTAATGATTGACTGATCAGTCAGGATTAAAATTTACGATTGAGGATTTGACATGTATAATATGTATGTACCTACCAGAACTTTATTTGGAGCAGATCAATTAAGCAATCTGCACACCCAGAAAATGCCTGGCAAAAAAGCTATGATCGTTATTTCAAAAGGGAAATCCGCAAGAGCAAACGGTTATCTTGAAAGAACAGAAGATCAGCTGAAACTGGCAGGAATAGAAACCATAGTGTTTGACAAAGTTGAAGCTAATCCCTTGAAATCAACAGTTATGGCAGGCGGCACTTTTGCAAAAGAAAATAGCTGTGATTTTATTGTCGCTTTAGGTGGCGGAAGCTGTATTGATGCGGCAAAGGCAATTGCTTTAATGGCAACTAACGATGGCGATTATTGGGACTATATTCCTTCAGGTAGCGGAAAAGGGAAACCAATAGAGAACAAACCTCTTCCGGTTGTAGCCATTACAACGACAGCCGGAACCGGCTCCGATACAGACCCTGGAACAGTAATTACCAACGAAGAAAAACATGAGAATGTCCGATTACGGTATCAGACCGGAAGAATTTGAAATAATGGCTAAAAACGCAAAGGATACGATGGGCTTTTTGTTTACTTGTGACAGAAGCGAGCTAAGCATTGAAGATTGTATTGCCATCTACGAGGCTTCCTACAAGTAAAATCACAATAAGGTCAATCGAGGAACTTATTATATGGACAATGTCGGACACCGTTCGCACCCCAATGCTGTGCTCGCGATCATCCTCGTCAGCTACCTGATGGTCGTACGGTCCCACAATATCATTCCTATTCCGGGAACGAAATGGAGAAAATATCTGTAAGAGAACGCGACGGCAGCAGATGTTACTTTGTCCACTGCGGAAATTGAGAAAATTGAAGCAGTGCTCAGGAAATATCCCAATATTTGCCCCACTATAGCGAACATGAGAATAAATTTGTGGATAAAAATAAAAGAGGAGATACCATACGATGAAGAAAATACCAGCGCTGGCCCTCATAATCTTGATGGGCCTCTTCCTCGTCGCCTGCGGATGTACAAACATCGACACTACCGACAGCAATAACAATAATACTGTACAGGGACAGCAGTCTTCCGAACCAGACGAAAAAGAGCAGACCGAATCAAAGGTAGAAAGTGACAATACCTCAGATGCAGAAGAAGAAAAAATTCTTGTAGCTTATTTTTCACATTCCGGTAACACGCGCGTAATTGCTAATCAAATCCACGAAAAAGTCGGCGGTGATATCTTTGAAATTGTGACCGTAAATCCATATCCCAAGGATTATGATGCGGTGGTTGATCAGGCAAAGCAGGAACAGGAAGACAACTACAGACCGGAACTTGCAACAGAGGTTGAGAACATGGACTCCTATGATGTTGTTTTCATAGGTTATCCCAACTGGTGGGGAACGATGCCAATGCCGGTATTTACCTTTTTGGAGGAATACAAATTTTCTGGAAAAACCATCATACCATTCTGCACCCACGAAGGAAGCGGCCTTGGACGAAGTGTTGAAGACATCACCGAGCTTTGCCCGCAGTCAACTATTCTTGATGGTCTTGCAATCAGGGGATCAAGTGTAGAAACTGCGCAGGATGATGTATCTGAGTGGCTGCGTGAAATCGGAATGGCAGAATAAATGAGGAGAACTCTTTGAATCGGAAAATGCTAATCAAGCTGGCCATTGACCTCTTTATGACGGTTCTCATGCTGGCAGCCATGGCTTACCACCTAACCGGAAACGCCATCCATGAACTGTTAGGAGTTTCCCTGCTTGCTTTATTTATTGTCCACAATATTTTAAATCGACGATGGTATCAGACAGTTCTAAAAAGAAAGCCCAATGCACGCCGTGTTCTTAATACGGCGGTCAATCTGCTTCTTCTCGTAATGGTGCTGATGTTGATGGTAAGCTCCGTGCTGATTTCCCGTAATGTGTTTGCCTTTATTCCTGTAGACGGTGGTTTGATTGCACGGCAGATGCACATTCTGGCCACATATTGGGGATTTATCCTCATCTACATACACATAGGAATGCACTGGAGAATGATTAGAGGTATGGTTAGAAAGATACCGGGAATTCCCTCTCCGAACCGTGGACGTAAATTTGTGGTGCGAGTCATGGCAATGTTGATTGCTGTATATGGGGTGTATGCTTTCGTTGCCAGAGACGTGGGTTCCAAGCTGATTTTGTACTATACATATTCCTATTGGAACTTTGATGAATCCGCCATATTTTTCTTCATGGATTACATTTCCATCATGGGAGTTTACATCTGTGTGACTTATTATATTCTGAAATTTGTCCAGAATCGGAGAAAGCAGCGCCTATCAAAGGATATCCAATAATAGTGGGGAAAGCAAAAATGAAAGTTGAATATAGAAACCTGCCACATGCCGGTGGAAAAATCAGCACTGTTGGCATTGTTGCAGGAAGCCTGCACGAATCCCGACCGCAGGAAATCAAAGGTATCATCAGTTATGGCATGGAACACGGCATAAATCTGATTGACAAGGTCATGTATGATTCCAGCGCAGCGGAGCCTATTACACAGGCGCCGAAAGGACATACAGTAGGAGGATTGAATAAAACTGATGATTTTAAGCAATATATGTCAGAGTACTTTAAACGCAGCAATAAAAAGGTATGTAAAAGACTTGGAGTGGAGTTCGAACACTTCTTGATCGATCGGTCAACCATGGAAAGCTACCGATATGACGAGCCAAACGGTCAGCATGAACTCTTAAAAAAACTTGCAAATCGGGGCTGGAAAGTTGTATTGGTGGAAGACGGAAATCTGATGGCCGTGGAAAAGGACGGGCATACCATTACGCTCGAGCCGGGCGGGCAGGTTGAAATCAGCTTGCATGTGGAGACAACAGTCGGCGAAATCGACAGTGCCTATCAAGACATATTGGGTGAGATCCGGCAGTTGCTTATGAAGAATCAGGCACTTGCGTCGATCGGTTATCATCCCAAAACCAAAATTGACCAGCTACCCCTGTTGCCTAAATCGCGTTACAAAATGATGTATGATTATTTCATGGGCACGGGAATCTACGGGCACAACATGATGAAAGGTACCGCTTCAACCCAAGTCTCAATTGATTATAGTGACGAGGCAGACTTTATAAAAAAATATAGGGTTGCCAATTTTCTGTCGCCTTTTATCGCACGTTTGTTCGACGCGACACCTGTTTTTGAAGGAGAAATTTACCCAGACAATAACTGCCGGATATTAATTTGGGAGAATACCGATCCTGAACGCACGAAATTAATCTCCGGCATCCTTGATAGAACATTTAACTTTTCGGATTACATCGATTTTCTCTTGAGAACGCCGCCGATTTTAGTACGTATAGATAGTAAAACCATTTTTACGAGAAATGAAAAGCTGTCTGATTTGCTTGAACGGTACGATTTTCAGCAAAGCGACTATGAACATCTGATCAGTATGGTTTTCCCAGATGTTAGGGTGAAGAATTTTCTGGAAATTCGGATGGCGGATGCTCTGCCGTATCCTTATAATATGGCTGTGCCGGCACTCATCAAAGGAATCTTTTACAGCCCGTCTACTCTGGATAAATATTATTCATATTCTCAGACATTTTCAGACGAGGATATTCGGTCGCTGAATACTAGGCTCGTCAAAGAGACGGTTTTTGATTATAAAAATATAGAAGTGACGGCTTTTGCGCTTGGACTTCTGGACGACGCCATATCGGCGCTCGATCGAGATGAGGCATCTTATTTGATGCCCATGCGGTCACTGATTCTAAAAGACGGTTCCATGTCAAACCGTCTGAAAGCCCTTTATAAAAGCCGACCGGACGAATTTATCGCACAGATCACATTATGAAATGGCTTGTGAAAGGGGGAAACGAATTTGATGAGTAAAATAGAAACAGACAAAGTAAGGGAAATCGCAGGACAGCCGGAGAAATATTTTCAGGATTATCAGCTAACCGTTGAAAAGGTCGATAAATCCGGTGCTGTTTATCACGGCAAGCCGGTCCCGTTTTTATATGTACCGAAAATCTTCACAAGCCAGGATATTTGCCGGTTTGGCAAAGCCATGCAGGACCTCTTTAAAATTGTCGACCATACCATTGAGCTCTATATGAAGCATGCCAGTATCCGGGCCCTCTTCGGCTTTGACAAGCGGCTTGAGGAACTCATTCTCAGCACCACGAACGGCCATGGGTATCGGGTAAATGTTCCGATGGGGCGCTTTGATATCTTTTATTATCAGGACTGCAGCTACAAATTCTGCGAACTCAATACCGACGGCGCCTCTGCCATGAACGAGGAGGTGGAACTGACCGCCGTGCTGCTGAGCAGCCTTCCCATGTGTGAAGTTGCCAGAGACCATACTGTAAAAAATTTTGAACTTTTTGACAGCTGGGTGGAAGAGGTCAGCAACATTTATAACGAATACCGGGTCTCAAATCATAAGATACCGCTTGACTGCAGCAGACGGGAAGCTTATGAAAATACGACTGTCGCTATTCTGGATTTTAAGGATAAAGGAAACCTGCTGGAATTTGACATATTCAAAAAACACTTTGAAAAGGCAGGATTTCGGTGCGTTATTGCCGATCCGCGGGATTTAATGTACAATGACGGCCGACTGTTTTATGAGGGACAGAAAATCGACATCATTTATCGGCGGCTGGTAACAAAAGACCTGATGGACCGCTATGATGAAATTCCCGCATTGATTCAGGGCCTTTTGGCAAATAAAACCTGTGTGATTGGACCGATTAAAAGTCAGATTATCCATACCAAGCGATTTTTTGAAGTCCTTTACCATTCTACCTTTCGGAAATTTTTATCTGAAGAGGAAATTGCCTATATTGATGAGCATGTGCCGATGACAAAATTGCTTGAGAACAATGAAGACCTCAATGTTTATCTGGCCACCAAGGATGACTACATCGTCAAACCAATCGACAATTATGCATCCACAGGGGTCTACGCCGGCAAGGATTATACACAGGAGGAATGGGAATCCCTATTGTGGGAAAAAATGCGAGAGCATTACATTATACAGGAGTACTGCCCTCTTGCACTGAGTGAAAACGTCCTCTATGGCCAAGACGGTAAGGCTGAACTTTATAATTTTCACAATCTTACCGGGCTGTATGTGTATAACCAGAAGTTTTCCGGAATCTATTCAAGAGCAGGTCGGAACGCGATCATCTCCGCCCGGCACAATAGCTATACAATGTCCTCCGTTTACGTGGAATAATAGGATTAACCCCAAACTTTCTTTTGCCGAATTTGCCAAAAGCAAAAATTGTACCGCTACGTAAAGAATGATCAGTAATAATGGAGAAAGATAAATGAAAGTTGAATATAGAAACCTGCCACATGCCGGTAGAAAAGTCAGCACTGTTGGCATTGTTGCAGGAAGCCTGCACGAATCCCGACCGCAGGAAATCAAAGACGTCTCCTTTCCGTTGTAATCATGATCATTCCTCAGTGTATACAGTAGTTCAGAGTCATCCGGCTCTATTCTGGAAGGTCTTGCAGTCCGGGACAGAGACGTAAAAATGCGCAGAATGATGTATCCGGGTGGCTCCTTAAAATTGGAATTACAGAAGTGAAAATATGAAAAAGATTAAAAAAATGGGGTTATATTTACTCAGTTTTTTGCTTCTATTGAGCGTTGTTATTATATTGTTTATAAACATAGACCCAGCTTTCGGTGGAAAGCCAACGACAGAACAAAAAGAAACGTATCAACATTTTAATAATTATGTTGATGGGAAATTTATTAATGAGGATCCTACAGAGTTGGTTATAAATTCCTCAGACGCTTCATCAACGAATAAGGATTCTGCTTCAGAGGCTAAAGACCGCAATCCGACTGGTCCAATTCCAGTTTCTGCCATTGACTGGAACAAAATTAAAAGTGAAAATGATAGTTTGACCTGGTTTGGACACTCTGCTTTTCTGCTTAGTATCGATAATAAAAAGTTATTGGTAGACCCTATGCTGAGTCCTATCGCCTCACCGGTTTCATTTGTGGGAATTAAAAGATATGAATATAGTGAAGATATTATGCTGCATCTTATTGATGAAATGCCGCCTATTGATGCAGTTTTTATTACACATGATCATTATGACCACTTAGATTATCAGTCTATTGTAAAGCTAGACAGCAAAGTATCACATTTCTTTGTTCCTCTTGGGGTTAGTGCTCATCTGGTTAGATGGGGTATTCCAGAAGAAAAAATTACGGAACTCAATTGGTGGGAAGAAACGGAGTATCAGGGCTTAACCGTTGCTTTGACACCAGCCAGACATTTCTCTGGAAGAGATCCATTTAACATCGATACTACTCTGTGGGGTGGATGGTCATTATGGGAAATAACACTCGATTATATACTAGTGGAGACACCGGATATGGCACCCATTTTAAGGAAATTGGAAAGAAATACGGACCTTTTGATATCACCTTGATCGAAGGTGCCCAATATGATCAGAGCTGGCCGGATATTCAGATGGTACCGGAACAATCTGTCCAGGCCAATTTGGATGTAAATGGTAAGAATATGATGTTAATGCATTGGGGAGCATTTACATTAGCTAATCATGGTTGGAATGAACCAATAGAAAGAGCACTAACGGAAGCAAATAAGAGAGAAGTAAACCTAATTGCCCCAGAAATTGGTGAAACAGTCCTATTAGATTCAGACCTGCAAATACCTCCAGCTTCATGGTGGGATTTTTGAAAGAGCATTGTCTATGGAAATGGTGCCTGGAATATGGGAAATATCAGAGGAAGCAAAGTAATGGAGCCGGGATACGAATGTGAAAAGCGATTTGATCGAAGGAGAAGAATCCAGGCATGTTGGAAAATTACTTTTCAATTCTTCAAATTCTACCTTTCTTTGTATGGCTTACTTTTATATATCATTAAATCTTATACGATGACTGATCAGTCACTCACGAGAATTGATCGAGTAACAATTAAGAAAGAATATCGTGAAAATTTTAAAGAAAATGAAATCAGAGAGAACATTATGAAAGTTGTCGGTATTAATGGCAGTCCACGGCTAGTAACTTTTCAGTAAGAATATTTGACATTCAAGAAATTAGGCATTATGAAAAATATTAAGGGGGAGCAAGATATGGACAAATCAAACGATTTAAGTGAAAGTGTAATTTTCCCGAAAGGTGAAAAACTTCCGGAACAGTTTAGTAAGTATTTTTCAGGTAACGAATGGCTTAGCATGCTGGTTCCGAGAGATAATGAATTTAATTGCCCGATTGGCAATGTGACATTTGAACCAGGCTGCAGGAATAACTGGCATAAGCATCCTGGCGGACAGATTCTGTTAGTAACAGGTGGGCGTGGTTACTATCAGGAGGAAGGAAAGCCTGCACAGGAACTTAATCCTGGTGATGTAGTAAAAATTCATCCGAATGTAAAGCACTGGCATGGAGCAGCACCTGACAGCTGGTTCGTACATCTTTCCGTTGAGACAAATATTAATGCAGGCCCGGCAGAATGGCTGGAACCCGTAACGGATGAAGAATATAGCAATTTAAAACAACAATATTAATTATTTTAATAATTTGGGGGATAATAAATAATGAAAAAACGTGTTTTAGGCAATACTGGTCTTGAGGTTTCAGCAATTGGTTTAGGATGTATGGGAATGAGTCATGCCTATGGACCAGCACCAGATAAAGAAGAAATGATAAAACTGATTCGTTCAGCTGTTGAACGTGGTGTTACATTCTTTGATACAGCAGAAGTTTATGGGTCTTATGTAAATGAAGAATTAGTAGGTGAAGCACTTGAACCATATAAGGGAAAAGTTGTGATTGCCACTAAATTTGGTGTTGCTTTCGACCATGGTCAAAGCGGCGATTTATTGATGGATAGTACCCCGAAAAATATTAGAAAATCAGTTGAAGGTTCCTTAAAACGATTAAGAGTTGATTCAATTGATTTACTTTACCAACATCGCGTTGATCCGAATGTACCAATTGAAGAAGTTGCAAGAACTGTAAAAGAATTGATTCGGGAAGGGAAAGTTAAACATTGGGGACTTTCAGAAGCAAGTGCAGATGTGATCAGAAGAGCACATGCAGTTTTACCACTTACAGCAGTGCAAAGCGAATATTCTATGATGTGGAGAAAACCTGAAGAGGAAGTTTTGCCTACACTCGAGGAACTCGGTATTGGATTTGTTCCGTTTAGCCCGCTTGGCAATGGTTTTCTTACGGGTAAAATAGATAAGAACACCAAATTTGGTGAGGGGGATATACGCAGTATACTTACCTGTTTCCTTTCAGAGAACATTGACGCAAATCAGGTACTGTTAGATTTGATCGGAAAAATAGCTGAGACCAAAAATGCAACTCCGGCTCAAATTGCTCTTGCATGGGTACTTGCACAAAAACCGTGGATTATTCCGATCCCGGGAACTCGCAAATTAAACCGTCTGGAAGAAAACATAGGTGCAGCAGACATTGAACTGACTGAAGATGAATTAGCCATGTTAAATGAAATATTATCAAAAATAAAAATCGCAGGTAGCAGAATAGAGAGAGTTAAAAAAGACTATTAAAGACGTAATTGGAGGCATAAGAGTGAAAGTATTATTGGTAAACGGAAGTCCGCATGAGAAAGGCTGTACCTATACTGCTCTTTCAGAAGTAGCAAAGACTTTGAATGAGGAAGGGATTGACACAGAAATTTTTTGGATTGGAAAAAAGCCGCTTACCGGGTGCACTGCCTGCAAGAGCTGCGCCAAAACAGGGCTTTGTGCATTTAATGACCGTGTCAACGATTTTCTTGACATTGCCAAAAATGCCGATGGATTTATTTTCGGTTCTCCGGTGCATTATGCAGCCGCAGGTGGTGCGATTACGTCTTTTATGGATTGCGTTTTCTATTCTGACCTGCAGGGAGGAAGACAGTCTTTTTATCTGAAACCAGCGGCAGCAGTTGTTTCCGCAAGGAGGGCGGGAACGACAGCCACACTTGACCAACTCAATAAGTATTTCACCATTTCAGAAATGCCCATTATTTCTTCCCGCTATTGGAATATGGTTCATGGAGCAAAGCCGGAAGATGTGGAAAAAGACCTGGAAGGATTGCAGACCATGCGCGTGCTTGCACGGAATATGGCATGGTTCCTAAAGTGCAAGGAGGCTGGCATGAAGGCTGGCGTACAGCTCCCGGTGAAGGAAAAAAGCATCTATACAAATTTTATTCGGGAATAATTTCACCTACCATCATTATTTCATGAGGTATAGAATTGAGTTAGAACTCTCAAGCGGAAATATCTAGACATGTATTGGCTTATTTATGCGTTTTCCGGGCCCGTTCTGTGGGCGCTATCCACGCACATTGACAAGTATCTGTTGGAGCGCTATTTCAAACAGGGAAGTGTGGCAGTGCTGATGGTCTTTACAGCGATCATCGGTGCTCTTGTCTTGCCCTTTGTCTGGCTTTTCCAGCCTGGCGTAGTTGCATTGGACTATAAATCTATGGTAGTCATAGCAATCTCAGGAATCCTTTACATGAGTGCGATTTATTTCTACCTCCAGGCATTGCAGACAGAGGAAGCATCAACGATCGCACCATTCTTCCAAGCGGCAGGAGTCTTTGGGCTTATCCTGGGATATTTCATCCTCGGGGAACAAATTTCTTATTCCCAAATCATCGGCGTTTTGCTGATCATTGCCGGATCGGTTATCCTTTCTTTGAGGTTTGGGCAAGGCACCAGCCACGTTAAAAAACAGCTGGTTATTTTGATGCTCTTTTGTGCCCTAGCGATTTCATTGAGTTCGCTTATTTTTAAATTCTTTGCTGTGCGTGATGAATTCTGGACCACCACCTTCTGGAACTTCTTTGGCCAGGCATTGTTTGGAGTGATTTTAATGTTGGCTGCCGAAAACCGCAAACAATTTTCAGAGATGATTCATGCAAATGCAAGAGCTTTGCTTTCTGTGAATATATCAAATGAATTGATTAATCTGGGTGGCAACCTAGGTGCACGCTACACGCTTCTTCTAGCGCCCCTGGGAGTCGTGCAGGCAATTTCCAGTACAACTTCGTTTTTTGTTCTCTTCTTCGGTGTCATCCTTTCACTCTTTTTCCCGAATCTAGCAAGAGAGGAGATCAGCATTGGCAGCCTCATGCAAAAAATCATAGCCACTACCCTTGTTGTTGCTGGAATAATATTAATTAACATGCAATAGTGGCAGATTATTCAAGTGAATATTCAGGGATATGTCATGGACAGTTTCGGGTGATTTTAGGTCCACTGACGCCTCCCATTGTATCGTAGTTTCTGTCAAGTCTACGAAGGATAGACAATTTATAGTTCGACTGTAGCTGGAAAAAATTCTTATTCCTCGTAGACTTGACAGTACCGATTTCCGGATATATCAAGCCATATGCGCTACTTATTAGACAGTTCACATACGAGGGAGAAGAAGGTCCGGAACTGGCATACCATTTTGAGCGGTTTAGAAAAGAATTATCAAAAATAGGCAACTAATTGCATAAAGACGAACGCTGTGTCAGATCTTGAAGCATGGAACAATTTTTTTTTTAATTATAGGCTCGTCTGCGGGCGCACTGATTGGGTTGCAGTTTGTCGTTATGACATTAATTGCCGAGAAGACTCCACCACATGCGGAAGAGGGTGCCCACTCATTTGCGACACCGACAATCGTACACTTTGGTGCCGTGTTATTTTTGTCAGCAGTCCAAAGCGCTCCATGGCAAGAGTTCACGTTCGTCGCAGCTATTTTGGGCCTCATGGGCCTTTGCGGAGTAGTCTATAATATCATCATAGCGAGGCAAATGAGAGTACAAACCGCATATAAACCAGTTTTCGCGGATTGGTTGTATTACGCTCTGCTGCCTTTGGCGGCATATGCAATACTTGCCCTATCGGCATTTACTACTCTATCACATGCTCGCGAGGCCTTGTTTGGTGTTGGAGCTGCAGCGCTACTGCTGCTTTTCATCGGCCTTCATAACGCTTGGGATAGCATCGTTTACCTTGTATTTTACAGCGATCAAGCTGAACAGAGCCAAAAATAATAAAAACGCTGTTTTTTCCATTAATTAGCAATATTGTTAATAAAAATTTAATAGGGACAAAATATGGATAAATCAAACGATTTAAATGAAAGTGTCATCTTCCCGAAAGGTGAAAAACTTCCGGAACAGGTTAGTAAGTATTTTACAGGTAACGCATGGCTTAATATGCTGGTGCCGAAAGATAACGAATTTAATTGTCCAATAAGCAATGTAACATTTGAACCAGGCTGTCGGAATAACTGGCATAAGCATCCAGGCGGACGTGGTTACTATCAGGAGGAAGGAAAGCCGGCAAAGGAACTTAATCCAGGTGATGTAGTAAAAATTCATCCAAACGTGAAACACTGGCATGGAGCAGCACCTGACAGTTGGTTTGTACATCTTTCCGTAGAGACAAATGCTAACGCAGATCCGGCAGAATGGCTGGAACTCGTAACGGATGAAGAATATAGCAATTTAAAATAATCCAGAATCTAGAATATAATACTGTTGTACAGATAATACTATTTAA
>DATMYS010000398.1:0-6858 GCA_035560835.1 Methanosarcina sp. | reverse complement strand
TTAATAATGTTATCTTTAAAATAAGAATTTTAAAAAATATATTTCTATTTTCCTATGTTGAATCAAACAGAAATATAATTTACTCAAGTATAGGTCATTTTAGTTTTTATACTCGTGTCCTGTAGCAGTATAATCTACTTGTTGAGCCTATCCCAAAACCTATTCTATTCCTAATCATCAGGAGTTTTCACTATCATTTTCCATGATCGTATATTCGATTGACTGTTCTAAATACGAGATTCAAAACTCAGATTTTGAGTTTCGGGATAGGCTCGTTATCTCCTGCTAATTCTAGTCATCTTGCTGAAAATTTATTAAACATTTTACTTTTAACAGCTTTTAACAGCTTTTAGATTTCTTTGCTTGCAGCTTCAGACAAAGTCCTTATGTGAAATCCAGAGTCAAGCTCGTCTGCAAGCTTTTCACATTTTTCCAGGTCAATTTCAGGCACATTAACTACTGTAACCCTTGTACTGATTCCTGCCTTTCTTGCCCCCTTAACAAAATCAAGTACTGCAGAATAAGCATTTTTATGAATAGGCCTGCAGAGTTTGTTATACTTTTCTTCAGACTCGGCATTCAGGCTTACGGAAACAGAGTCTATTCCTGCGGTTTTCAGTTCCGATATCACATCTCTTCCCGGATTTATCAGGGCTGCCTGTCCATTGGTATCTAGCCTGATTCGAATATTCCGGCTTTTCAGCCAGCGGGTTATTGCAAGCATCACGTCGAACCTGAGGGTAGGTTCTCCAAGGCCTGTAAACACTATTTCTCTGTATTTTGAAAGGTCCAATCCTTCCAGGACTCCAATAACTTCCTCTGTTGTTGGTTCTCTTGAAAGCCTCAGGTCATATCCGTAAACTCCGTCTGCAAAATTACGGATGCAAAAGACGCAGTCTGAACTGCAGCGGTTTGTAAGGTTAAGATAGAGATTTTTATGAGCTTCATAATAAATTGTATCCATAAAATCAAAATTTCTTACATTCCTTATAACCATGACGTATTAGTTCATTTTTATCCTGGAGCTGAAAATAGACTTATATATACGAATCTCTTATTATTTTACTTCTGCTTCTCGTTTATGACTCACGTTTTCAAGCAGAAAGTTTATAGGTGATTATGTACTTCTAAGGTTCGATCTGCAGCATTTAGCTAGCAGTATCTTTGTTTCAACTCATTTACTCTCCGCATTGAAATCTCTCAGGTTTCGATTTAAGATCGGATTTCAATGTTGACAGATGTGTGTTAAAAAACCTATGATTGATGAAAAATTGCGATACTCGCAATTTCGAAGGAGAATCTTATATGGCACAATTAGCTAAATTCGACGTTCCAGAAGAACTTACAAACAAAGCACTTGAAGCTCTGGAGCTTGCCAGAGATACTGGAAAGATTAAAAAAGGCACCAATGAAGCCACAAAAGCAATCGAAAGAGGTAATGCAAAGCTCGTCCTGATCGCAGAAGATATCGAACCTGCCGAGATTGTTGCTCACATCGCTCCCCTTTCCGAAGAAAAGAAAGCACCTTACATCTTCATCAAAAACCAGAAGGAACTCGGTGCAGCCAGTGGGCTTGGTGTGTCCTGCGCAACTGTCGCAATCGTAGATGCAGGAAAAGCAGCTGAAATGGTTCAGGACATTGCCCAGAAGCTTGAAGCTCTTAAATAATCCTGATAACATGAGGTGCTAATTATGGCTGATGAAAGCACAACCGGCGGCTTTGCTGCTGAGGTTATTGACGTTATCGGGAACACAGGTATGCATGGGGAAGCCAGCCAGATCCAGTGCAGGGTTCTGGAAGGCAGGGATAAGGGCCGTGTTATTACAAGAAACTGTGTGGGCCCTGTCCGTGTAGGTGACATCCTGATGCTCCTCGAGACCTCAAGAGAAGCGAAGAAACTGACCACCAGATAAGAAAGCGGTGAGATAATGGAACAGAGAAAATGCTATTTCTGCGGGAAGATGCTGGAGCCCGGAACCGGTAAGCTCTACGTCAAGAAAGACGGTTCTACCTACTATATGCACTCTTCCAAGTGTATGAACAACTTCAATCTGGGTAGGCTTCCAAGGCGTACTGAGTGGACCGAAAAAGGCAAAATCCAGTTGAAGAAAGCATAAGAGTAGACTTGCCAGTTTATTTGTTCGGATTATTAAGGTGTGCACATGGAACAGACATACGTTATGGTAAAGCCTGACGGAGTTCAGCGTGGGCTGGTCGGAGAGATAATTTCCAGAATCGAGAAGCGGGGTCTGAAGCTTGTCGCTCTCAGGATGAACGTTATCAGTGAAGCCACTGCAAAAGAACATTACAGTGAACATGCAGCCAAGCCTTTCTTCCCCGGCCTTGTCGACTTTATAATGTCGGGCCCTTCAGTTTCAATGGTAGTTGCAGGAAAAGATGCAGTTCGGGTTATGAGGGCTATAAACGGGGCTACAAATCCTGTAGATGCGGCTCCCGGAACAATCCGCGGGGATTTTGCTCTGGATGTAGGCAGAAATGTAGTTCATGCCTCCGATTCTCCAGAAGCTGCAGCAAGAGAAATTGCAATTCACTTTAAGGACTCCGAAATCAGGACCTATTTCAGGGTCGACGAGGTCTGTCTGTACGAATAAAGCAGGTGCATCAAGGCCTTTTCGTATTCCTGAGATTTCAGGGCGCGATTTCAGGCCTTTATTTATCCGACCTGCAATATGGGGTCCGTCAGGGTAAACCCGGACCCTTCTGGACCTGCAGCAAATAAGACGCGGGAATGAGAGAGGTTTTGCATATGGCCGACAAGAAAAATTTGAGGACTCCTATAGTCTGCGTGATGGGGCACGTCGATCACGGGAAAACGACTCTGCTGGACAAGATCAGGGGTACTGCAATTGTCAGTGGAGAAGCCGGAGCCATCACTCAACATATCGGGGCAACTGAAGTCCCAATAGATGTGATTATCAACAAGCTTGGAGACCCAAGGCTTCGGGATAGGTTCATAGTGCCAGGACTGCTCTTTATTGATACGCCTGGACACCATGCCTTTACAACCCTCAGGAGCAGGGGAGGCGCTCTTGCCGATCTTGCAATCGTTGTAGTGGACATAAATGAAGGCTTCAAGCCCCAAACCTATGAAAGCCTGCAGATCTTAAAGCGGTTCAAAACTCCTTTTGTTGTTGTTGCGAATAAGATTGACAGGATTGGCGGCTGGGTCTCACAAAAAGACCTGCCTTTTGCGGCCACTTTCAAAAAACAATCCGAAGACGTTCAGGCCCGGCTTGAGACAAAGCTCTACGAGGTAATCGGTGAATTATACAACCAGGGCTTTGCAGCAGAACGGTACGACAGGGTTACAAACTTCCAGAAAATCCTGGGTGTAGTGCCCGTAAGTGCTGTTACAGGCGAAGGAATTCCTGATGTCCTGATGGTGCTCCTTGGCCTGGCCCAGAAATTCCTTGAAGCAAACCTGCAGTACAGTGCCAAAGGTCCCGGAGTCGGTACTGTGCTTGAGGTCAAGGAAGAAAAAGGCCTTGGCGCAACGCTTGATGTTATTCTCTATGACGGCACTCTGAAAAAGGGTGATACTGTTGTTATCGGAAGCCTGGGAAAACCAATCCAGACAAAGGTGAGAGCTCTCTTAAAGCCAAGGGAACTTTCTGAGATGCGTTACGAGAGCAAGTTCAAGCAGGTGAATAAGGTTACTGCTGCGGCTGGGGTAAAGATTTCGGCTCCCGGGCTTGAAGGTGCGCTTGCAGGCTCTCCAATAAGGGTTGCTTCCGAAGAAACTCTTGAAGAGATTGTAGCCCAGGTAAAGTCCGAGATAGATGAGGTTAGGATTGATACGGGTTCAGTCGGGATTATGATCAAAGCCGATACCCTAGGCTCCCTTGAAGCTCTTGTCCATGAGTTCCAGAAAGATGAGGTGCCGATAAGGAAAGCCGAAGTGGGAGATATCTCACACCGAGATGCAATTGAGGCTTCTACGGTTGAAGACCCGCTCTACTCAGTGATTATAGGTTTCAATGTCAAAGTTCACCCTGACGCCAGAGATTTTCTGCAGGAAAGCACTGTGAAGGTATTCACAAATGATGTGATTTACCGCCTGGTTGAAGATTACCAGAAATATGTAAAAGAGCAGCAGGAACAGGCTGAAAAGAAGATTTTCGAAACAATAATCCGTCCGGGAAAATTCAAAATCCTTCCAGGATGCGTATTCCGCCAGAGTAAACCCGCAGTTGTCGGCGTAAGAGTGCTTGGCGGAGTCGTGCGGACAAATGCAGATGTTATGCTCGAAAACGGAAACGTTGTAGGCAAGATCAAGGGCCTGCAGTCCGAAGGAGAAAATATTCCGTCTGCAAGGGTAGGCAAAGAGGTTGCAATGGCAATTGAAGGCGCAACCGTAGGTAGGCAGATCAAAGAGGAGGACGTGCTCTATATCAATGTGCCTGAGAGGCATGCCAAAGTTCTTGAGCACGAGATCTATGATTCCCTTTCAACCGATGAAAAGGAAACTCTTGATATTTTTCTTTCTCTGAAAAGAAAAGATAATCCTTTCTGGGCAAAATAACGCTTATAAGTGCATAATTATATTCAGAAATTATGTTCAGAATGCACGGAAGGTTTAGGTAAAAATTCAGGAAAATTCGAGTAAAGTATCGGATGGAAAGGCAAGGCAAAGGAGTTATTTAAAATTAATCTGATATTGGAGGATTTCACATGGCTAATTTCAAAGTTGTAGTTTCTGATCCAAAAGAAGGGCGTGCTTACCAGATCGATTTAAAAGATGCTGAAGCAAATGCATTAATCGGAAAATCAATAGGCGACATTGTTGATGGTTCACTTTTCGGCCTGGCCGGCTACAAAGTCAAGATCACCGGCGGCTGTGATGGTAGCGGTTTTGTTATGAAACCCGACCTTCCGGGTCCCAGAAGGCAGAGAATTCTGATGGCAGTAGGTGTGGGCTACACTCCCAAGCTTCCAGGACAGCGCAGAAGAAAGATGGTACGCGGCAAGGAAATCGCCTCTGACATCGTCCAGATAAATGCAAAAGTCGTTGAGTACGGAAGCAAATCCATAAAAGCTCTTCTCGGCCGTGAAGCTCCAGCAGAAGCTCCAGCAGAGTAATTTTCAAGTTCCCGCCTGCGGGCGGGCTTTAAATAATTTTTAATTTGTTTCGTTTTTTCTTTTTTGGCATTGAAGTGCTTTCAAGTACTTTCGCGTATTTTCAAGTACTTTCATTTATTGTGCTTGTTATTCTAAGAATTCTATGTTCGTATTTTGTTATTGTTTTTGCAATACTTTATTGTTAATTTTATATTATATTTTTTATTTTTCGTCTGTTTAGGGTTACTCTAAATGGAAAGAGTAGCACAAGGCAATTTATGACATAACTTCTTGTCGCACTTACAGAATTTTCGCTATACTACCCAATCAATTGAGATAAATGGCAAAATAAAGTATTTTGAGGAAATTAATGCATTTTTTACTTAAAAATAGCCTGAAAGTTCCGGCAATTTCACCGAAACCTAACGACAAAATTAAAACAAGTTTTTAGAAAGATAAGATTTTTACAATAAAGTGCCAACTGAAATATCCCTGGACTTCATTAGGAACAGGCATTCGAAACATGTTTTTGTTTTCCATGCCAGTATTATTCAGAATAATTTTTTAATCCATCATACCGATGTATAAGTCGTGTAGTCCTCCAGAAAAAGGACTCGGGTTACGGGGCTCAGGCTAGCAATAATTTTAAAAAATTTATTAGGACTTATGCAGTTGGACTGAGAAATCAATAGCATTAAACCCTTAACTGTATAAAATACAAAATCAATCACAACGCCAATTGTACTTGATTTTGTACTTCAAGTGCGTAAGTCCTATTTATGAAAAAATAAGTCAGGCAGAAGAAAGTGCCACAATGGCTTCTGCCAGATCTCCGTTTGAATTCTTCAGGGCTTTCCGGGCTTCATCTTCAGAAACACCGGTTTGCTCCGTTACGAGTTTTATATCTTCAGCGGGGATCTCCAGTTCTTTCGGGACTTCTTTTACGTCACCTACGATCTGGTATGTTTCCGAACCCTGGACTTTCATGATAGTGACACTTGCATTCTCTATAATGATATTAGAGTCTGCAGTCTTTATTACTACTTCCTGAACATCCTTGAGCTCTTTAACATCAATCCCCATCTGTTTCATCATCTGCTTCATTTTAGCCGGGTTCATTCCCCGGCCTCCCACACCTCCCATTCCTGGGAACATAGACTCGCTTCTCCTTTATTTTCATTTATTTTTCAGGTTTGGGTTCCATACTTTCGGCGCAATTTTACTTTTTTTAATGGCATCCGCCACAGGTACCGCATCCACCAGCACTTGGATTGCGGATAAGGAATCCCTTTCCGTTTTCATCCTCAACAAAGTCGATGCTGCCCTCAGAGAAGCTCTGTTCGATATCTTTTGTCATAACGAGTTTAATTCCGTTGCTTTCCATAGTCACATCGTCTTCTTTCAGTTCATCATCAAAAGCCAAGCCATACTGAATTCCACTGCAGGCAACCCCGGCAACAAAAATTCTGAGAGCAAGCTCAGGTTTCTCTTCCTGTTCAATCAGCGTTTTCAATTCTGCAGCAGCTTTTTCTGTTACTTCTATCATTTACGCACCTCTTTTTTACTTATCATACTTATTAAATATTTGTGGGTTTTCTTTCCTATAAGATGCCATCCGTTACAGCTTACAGATAATTTCCAAACATTATATACTCTTGCATCGGGCAAATATAACGTTTATTGTAAAATTGCGCTTTTTCCTGAAAAAGGTTTTTTCACAGGAGTCTGGAAGGATAGGATCTGGATCCTTTTCAAGAAATCCCGCTATTCTGCCAATA
>DATMYS010000397.1:0-4008 GCA_035560835.1 Methanosarcina sp. | reverse complement strand
ATCTTCTATTCATATCTTGATTTTTACCTTCAGCAAGTTATTGTATAGTATATATAGCAATATCTTTAAATGTAAGTAAGTAATTGCTTACTTACATGGAAGATACAGAACAAAGAATCTTAGACGCAGCTTTGAGGGTATTCGCCAGCGAGGGATATACGGGTGCGACTACCCGAAGAATCGCTGAAGAGGCAAACGTTGCCGAGGTAACTTTGTTCCGAAAATTTAAGTCAAAAGAAAACCTGCTGAAAGAGGTGTTAATCAATAATCGAACTGTTTTTTCATCACTTGATGACTTATTCTATTTATTCCAAAACGAAAAAGATGTAGACCTTGAGACAGAGCTTCGTATTTTGGGGAAAAATATTGCAAAAGCTATGAGAGACAAAAAGAAGGATAGCAAACGCCGGATGTTTATGTTCATGTTGTTTGAAGAAGGAAGAAGGAGACCCGAAGTCTCCGAAGCTCTGTCAGCTTTCCTTCAAATGAATATCAAGCCTTTGAGCGAATATTTTGAGCTACAAATAAAAAACAGGAAAATGCGTGCTATCAATTCCAGATCTGCAGCAATAACTTTTGTCAGTTATTTTGTATATACATCTTTACTAAGAGAAGTATTCGGTGACAGTTTTTTAGGTGATCATGATGAGGAAATTGAACGGTTTATTGACATATTCACTAAAGGCATCCTGAAGGTTGAAGAAAACTGAAAAACAGGTGAGTAAATGGAACCGATTATCGAGGTCAAAAATCTTGTTAAAGTTTTTCATTCACGAGGAAGGAAAATAACCGCAGTGAATGATGTCAGCTTCGATGTATTTAATGGAGAAATTTTTGGAATGATAGGACCGAATGGAGCTGGCAAATCCACTACTTTTTCCATGCTGACCACGTTAATAAAGCCTACTAGTGGCAGTATAAAAGTTGCGGGCTTTGATGTTGAAAAGCAAGATGACAAAATAAGACCACTCATAGGTATAGTCCCGCAGAAGCTCAGCCTTTACCCGCTTCTTACAGCCAGAGAAAATCTGGAACTCATGGGCAATCTTTACAATGTTCCAAAAACGGTTATGGAAGAAAAAATCGATTACTATTTGCGACTTGTAGGTCTCGAAGCTAGTGCTGACCGATATACGGGAGGCTTTTCTGGCGGCATGAAGCAGCGCTTATCAGTAATCGCTGCAGTATTACACGACCCTCAGATTTTATTCTGGGACGAGCCTTCAACTGGTCTTGATCCCCAGACCAGAAATGTTATCTGGAAACTTGCTAGAAAATTCAACGGAGAGGGAAAAACCCTAATTTTTACAACCCATTACATGGAGGAGGCGGATAACCTCTGTAATAGGGTTGCTGTAATGGATTCAGGCAAAATGGTAGCTCTTGATGATCCAGACATTTTAAAAGAAAAAACAGGGAGTACAAATCTTGAAGAAGTGTTTGTACACTTTACAGGAGAAGAGGTACGTGATTAAATGACAATAAAATCTGAGCTAATGGATTCATTAACAGTAGCGAAAAAAGAATTCAAAATACTTTCCCGGAAAAAAGCGCTCATAATTCCTCTGGTTTTGTTCCCTATAATCATGATAGTCTTTTTTGGCTACGGTATGGGGGGAACAGTCAAAAATTCTCCCATTCTCATAGTCAATGACGATACAGGCAGAGCCTCAAGTTCCCTTGTTCAGGAAATCGGAAGCTATACTGGCAAATACGATGGAAATCCAATGTTTTCGGTGACCTACACTAAGGATATGTCGCAATCAGAGGCTGAGAGTAAAATAGACACTGGAATGTATAAAGGCGTTTTGCTTATTCCTCCAGATTATAGTGATAGCATAGCTAAAAATGAGAATACAAACTTGACGCTTCTGACTGACACCTCAGACACTACTACAAGTAGTACAATTGTAAACTTTATGAAACAATTGTTGGCGAAAACAGGGTCAGTCTCTTTAAACATTCCCAATGTATACGGTAATCTGGAATATCTGGACTTTCTTATACCAGGTGTTATAGCCCTTACAGTGTTTATGGGTTCTGTAGCAACCACGGGTTCTGCGATTGCAGGAGAAAAAGAAGATGGTACACTTATTCGTATGCTTATGACGCCTGTGAGTAAGAGGTCTGTAATTCTCGGGAAAACGATATATCAGCTAATATTGCAATTAGGCAGAGCAGTTATCCTGATACTTGCGGCATATCTTCTGTTGGGATTCAATATGAGTGGTAGCTGGCTTCTTCTTTCTCTGGTGCTTGTTATTTTCACTCTTGGTGGCGTAGGAATGGGAATAGTCATGTCTTCAAGGGTAGAAGATATGGAATCTTTCTTTCAATTAAACATGCTGGTTACTATGCCATCAATGTTTGTTACAGGCGTATTTTTTCCCTTGAGCTCGGTTCCTGATTGGATGCGTTATATAGCTTATTGCCTGCCTCTGACGTATGCAATTGATGCTATGCGCATTATTATGATCAAGGGCCAGGGTTTGCACGCCATATCTAATGATTTGATAATACTTACTCTCTTTGCAATTGTTACTTTCACTTTAGGTGTCCATCTTTTCAGGAGGGAAGCATAAAATGAAAAAAGTGATAACACTCTCTTTAATCCCTTTTCTATTGATTGCTATGATATCATGCGCAGTAAGCGCTTCTAATACCCCGGATAATTATAATATCCCCCAAAGCTTTGATCTTGGAAAAAATTACTATAATGTATATGGTAGCCCTGATCTTAATGCTAACATTATTGGAAGTAATGAGTTTGATAGAGATCAAACGGCTACTTTGAATATTAATGTGATGAACAAAGGCAAATTATTAGGATTCAAGAATGACAAAACTCCTTACGATTCAGATGAAATCTATGCTGCCCAGACCGAAATGAAACTGGAAAGCAGTATAGTGGACGCTACAAACGTAGTAGCCTCTCTTTCAACAGATCCAGATAGTCCGATTGAGGTCAAGTCAGTCAGCCAGGAGATCGGTTCTATAAAAAGTGGAGAAAACTCAATATCACCAACAAAATTTGATATAAAAATCGATAAAAAAGCAAAGGCTGGGGAATATAACCTTTACCTGAACCTTTCCTACGATTACCAGAAAAACGTGCAAGTAATGAATCCGGATGCAGTTGCTCAGACCTATGACGCGAATCGCTGGTATGGAATGATGAACCAGAATCAGACATTAAAGATTAAAGTGAACGATCAGGCTGATTTTGAGATTGTAAACACTACAGGCAGCCTTTCGCCAGGTGGGGAGAATATGGTTGATATAACGATTAAAAACACGGGTGAAGAAGAGGCAAGAAACGTTAAAGCGATAGTTAATCCAGCTGATCCTCTAAGCACGACCGATAGTGCGGCATTCCTATCTACTATAGCACCTGGCAGTACGGCTGTTGCAAAGATTAAGATTAAAGCAGATAGCGAATCTGTACCCAAAGTATATGGGATTGACACTGTACTAAAATACGAAACTCCAGAGGGTGACATTAAGTATACCGACATCCTTCAGGCTCCGGTAGAAGTCAAGGAAGCAGGATTCTTCGAGAAACTTTTTGGATGGATTTGATAGAAGATAATCCTCTGAGCCACTTGCAATTTGAGTGATTGATTTAAACTCTAGTTGAGAGTTTTTGCTTAGTTCCTCACTTGATCTAAACACAAAAACTCCAACTTTCTTATATTTTATTTCGATTCTATATTCCTTGTGGCAGCATGCCAAAAATTCTGTAAAATATGATTTTCTGTATATTCTTTTCTTCATCACAAAAAGCAGAATTTATCATTTTTACTAATGCAGAGCTTTTGTGTCAAAACCTATGTATTTGGAATATTCCCTACCATTTTGCCTGAGTTAGTGCAAAATAAGCCAAGAACAAAACTTCCCAAGCTTCCAAGGCAGTAGCTGCAGAGACTCAGATAGAAAGGAACTCTGAGCTTTCTCAAAATACAGTACTTTTCTCCATAGATAACTGAGTAAAGAGAGTCAATGTAAAAA
>DATMYS010000396.1:0-10313 GCA_035560835.1 Methanosarcina sp. | reverse complement strand
TAGATATCCTGTAAAAGCTGTAATCAGACAATCGCTATAACATTAAAAACAACAATAGCCACAAAGCTGAAGAACAGAGGAATAATTGCTATATTAAAAGAATTATTGAGATATTTGTTCCATTTTTCAGATGCTGAGAAGACCTCTTTTAGAGAGAGGAGAGCTATAAGTCCAATAACTATTGCAGCCCCATACTGAGGAAGCCCTGGAGTCGTAATCATCGATACTGCGCTCGACGCAGCAGCGCTCGAAACAATGCTAGATGAGATACTACTTAGTAACATAGAACACCTTCCACCAATAAAATTTCCTTTCTAAATGGTAAGATACCTGCTTAGACATTGAAAATGCCTTAAAAGAATGTTATAGTTTAGAATAAAAATAACGTAATAGTATAAAAAAGTTTTCTTCTAAACTTTAGTTCTTAAAGAAAGTATATTGCCTCCCCCAATTCCAGATCAATTAACAGGTATTTCGAAATATTGGGTGACTTGCTCTTTTGATGCACGTAGTCTAATGAGGGGTCCTTTAGCTCCGAAGCGAGATGCACAGGTCTATTCGCGATTTGATGTCATCTTAAAAGAATCAAAGAGATTTACAATGAGCCGTTGTGCAGTTAACACACCTGTTCAGATGTAAATACCATAAGAAACACTTCCTAATGCAAAGAAAAAGGAAAGGTTTAGCTTTCCTCTACTTTTTGTCTTCCTGCTTCAAAAGCCCTGAGATTAACTTCAATTGTTTTCTGTGGCACAAGGGCTTTAACACTGTCAAGCAGAGTTTCCTTTGAAATCGGCAGATAGCTTGAGACTGCCCCTACCATCACGACATTCATTGCAAGCCTGTTTCCTGCCTCAAAAGCCAGTTCATCAGCATTAAAGGCTTTGACTATGTATTTTTCAGAAAGAAAATCAAGAATATCCGAGATTTCCGGATATTTTGTAAGGCCTGAGGTAACAGTTACAGGAATTATGGATTGCGTATTTACTATAACAATTCCTCCGTCCTTCAGGAAATCCAGGTACCTGACTGCTTCCATGGGCTCAAGGGCAAGCAGAATGTCTGCACCTTTTTTCGGAATCATGGACCCGTAATTATTTCCAACCCTGATATGGTTTACAACCGAACCTCCGCGCTGGGCCATGCCGTGGGTTTCTGCAGCCCGAATGGGTAGTCCTGCAGTAACTGCGGCTTTTCCTATAATGTCCGAAGCAAGGATTGCGCCCTGCCCTCCTACTCCTGTAATAAGGAGGTCTAATTTCTTTTGCTCAGCCGGGTTCATCGCTTCACCTCCTGAATAGCATCAAACTTGCAGACCTGGGCGCAGACTCCGCATCCGCTACAAAGGGCCGTAACCACGGCACATTTACTTTTCTCGTTAAACTCAATTGCAGGGCAGCCGAACTTAATACACTGCTTGCAGCCTTCGCATTTATCAGGGTCAACAACATATGGTGCTCTACGTATACCTGCCCTTTTCCCTGAAATCACGCAGGGTTGCCTGGCAATAACCACAGCTACGCTTTCGAATTCCTTTGCTGCCTTAAAAGCCTCCTGAGTCTCTTCAAGCCTATAAGGATCGACAACCGATACAAATTCTGCACCCATTGCTTTGCAGAGCTCTTCAAGTGAGACCTGTACGGTTGGCTCGCCTGTTGCCGTATAGCCAACGCCCGGATTTGACTGGTGCCCGGTCATGGCTGTAATACGGTTGTCCAGAATAGTAACCGTAATATTCGCTTTATTGACAATTGCGTTCAGGAGAGAATTCATGCCAGAGTGGAAAAAGGTTGAATCTCCTATGGAACAGCAGATTGGCCGCTTTTCCCCTGCATGGTAAAGTCCTGAGGCAATGCTGATGCTTGAGCCCATGCAGAGTGTTGTCTCAACAGTCCCGTTCTGGATTCCGAGGGTATAACAGCCGATGTCACTCGGATAAATCCCGTCGTTTCCAAAGACTTTTTTCATGGAGTAAAAAGTTGCCCTGTGAGAGCAACCTGCACAGAGAGCAGGCGGGCGAGGAGCAAGCTCAAGAGCTGTATCTGATGGTTCAGCTTCGATCTCAAGGTCGAAGGTTTTCTTAAGGGCCTCAAGGAAGCCACTTACATCCAGTTCCCCTTCCCTTGGCACAAAACCGTTAGTTTTCCCAAGCACCGAAACCTCAAGCCCGGCTTCCTGTGCAATCATCTTTACCTGTTCTTCCACGACAGGTTCAAGTTCCTCAAACACAAGCATGGTATCTACGGTTTCAAGTAGCTCGAGAATGAGCTTTCTTGGAACCGGATAAGCTCCAATTTTAAGATAAGAAACTTCAAATCCAAGCTCCGCAAGTGCTTCTTTTGCATACACTGAGGCGATGCCTGCACTTATCACTCCGAATTTTGCATCGGGTTTCAGCTCAAGGGAATTCCAGGGAGATTCGGCAAGTGCATCCTCAATTGGCTGCTGGACAGAAAGGACATGGGTATGGCGTGGGCGGGCATTCTTCGGAAGCATGACCCACCGGTCCAGAAGTTTTTCAAAATGTGGAACTGGCTTTTCTACTGGAATTTCTCCGAGTTCGATGTCGGACTTTCCGTGAGAAATTCGGGTTGTGGGTCTAAAAATTACAGGAACTTCGAACTTCTCGGAGAACTCAAAAGCGTAGGGCAGCATATCCTTTGCTTCCTGGGGGGTTGAGGGATCAAAACAGGGCACAAGGGCAAACTGGGCATAGCGCCGTGTATCCTGCTCGTTCTGGGAAGAATGGCATGACGGGTCATCAGCAACGATTGCAATCAGTCCGCCCTTTGTTCCTGCATACGCTAGAGTCATAAAGGGGTCAGCTGCAACGTTCAACCCTACATGCTTCATTGTCACTACAGAACGGACTCCTGTCCAGGCAGCTCCAACTGCGACTTCCATTGCAACCTTTTCATTAACTGACCATTCAATGTGGTAATCCCGGTCTTCCCGGCCTGCCAGCGTATCTATAATTTCCGAAGACGGAGTTCCGGGATAGCCTGCAATAACCTGCACGCCGCCTTCAAGAAGCCCGCGGGCAATTGCCACGTTTCCAAGCATGTACTCACGCATTGTCATAGTTATTATCTCCAGTGTTTAAACAGAAAAAAATATCGTCATGATAACAGATTAAATATATTAATATTTATTCGGATCAGCAAATTTAAATAATCTACTCGATTGGCGACAGCAAGTCTGAAGTTCCATAAGGATAGTTCAGCAAACAATACCTGCTGTCCGAAACCAGGTAAAACTTTCGCATTATTCAAATAACACGATCAATAATATACTTTCGGATAAGTGCCCTGAAGTTTTCCTCTTACACTATCAGTTAACCCATATAGAGAAGTAGAAATAGAAGAAATCGAGAAAGAAGAAATCGAGAAAGAACCGAAGCTTATATTTTTTGACAATGAGGATGTCGCAAAAACTCTGACAAACGAACGTATCTGCCTTCTTCAGGCACGGTAAAGAAAGCCAGAATCCATGAGCAAGCTGCCCACCTCAAAATCAAAGAAAATTCACTCAATGCCTCTCAATGTCCAGCTCAAGAATAAATAACTCTATTTTTCCCCAGGAAGTCTGCAAGCTTTTTGATTTCATCCAGCTCGAAATTAAGTTCTTCACCCTTAAGGGATGCTTTAAAAATTTCTCTTTTTTCCGGAATTTCAGCTACGACATTAACACAATTCACCGACGCTAGCATCTCTTCTCTTATATCCGGTTCAACTTTATTAAGCACAAAATAAACCCTGCACCCACACTGAGCGCCAAATTCGTCGAATTTCTTCGAAAGCTTAAGGGATTCGTAGGAAGGGTCAATGACCACAAGGATCAGGTCAAAGTCCTTATCGACTCCACGCCCGAAGTGCTCGGTACCAGCCTCGGTATCCACGATTACGAGATCTTCCTTTCCCAGGTCAAGGTTTTCAAGAAACTCCCTTGTCAAAACTCCCATTGGACAGGCACAGCCTTCTCCGAAATCATGGATTTTGCCAACCGCCATCAGCTTAACTCCGTCTTTTTCTTCCACAAATTCCAGCGGGAGGTCAGAAAAACTCCACCTGTTTTTAAAAAATCGGGACTGCTGCTGTGCGGGCTGCCCTGAAGTACTCCCATTGGCTGCAAGTCCCCAGAATTGAGTGGTTTTTGGAGTCCTCTGTTTTTCTTTAAAGCCTTTTTTTCCCCCGAAGTATTCCATAAGATCACGTGGAGCTGCCATCCCTAGCTGGCTGTGCAACCCGTAATTGGATTCGTCAATATCAAGTACAAGCACGTTTTTAGTTTTTGCCATCTGCTTCGCAAGGAGAGCCGAGATCGTACTTTTCCCGCTTCCTCCTTTTCCGCACACTGCTATTCTCATATCCAGTTCACCTACCCCAGTAATTTACTCTGCTGAATTAAAAACGCTTCCTTTAAACATTTTCTTGCTTGAAAATTCAGATGAAAGAAGAGAGAACGGAGGGAAAGGAGAAAAAGAGGAAAAACAAAAAAATAAGAAGAAAAAAGAGAACGAATGAATGAATGAATGAATGAATGAATGAATGAATCCAGAAAATTATATAGAATAATGGCGACCTAATGATAGCCAGAAAGGTATGAGGCCAAAATCGAAAATGGATACCAGGTATTGAAAAAAAATTCCGTTTTTTAAATGGAGATTAAAAGCTGGTCATAGGAGAGTAACGATCTGGAAAGACCCTCTCCAGGCCTGGCATGTGGGATGTCATGGGGGTGAGCGAATCCCCATAAATAGGTATAAAGTTTTAGTATATAATTTCACATGTTTTGATCTTTTTATGATAATTCGGGGATTTAGGCGCTACTTCTTCTGTACATGTTTTAGCTTTATCCTGATCAGAAACGGGACAATTTTCGTGCCTCATAATTCATAAGAAGCTAAAATTGAGTGCCTCAAACATTAAATATTTTTTATGAAGATATGGTTTTATGGATATGTCAGAGCATACCCAAAAAGTCAAAAAATAGCTAAATTTCTTCGGGATACTTATTTAATTTTAGGCCACATTTATCAAGTTATTGAGAGAAACTAAGGGAAATTGTCAGATCAACTAATCCCATAAAAATCTTAGTTGCATCAAGAAGCCAAGTCAAAGGCGATAGGCTCAGAGTTTATTTCTCTTAGGAGTTAGTGCGTTCGAATCGCACTTCTCGCACCAAAAACCTTTTTTAATCTTTTAACTTCAAGCTTTCATTCATTTCTACAGTTTCTTTTTGTAAAGGTTTCTCAAGGTTCTTAACTTACTATCGGTATGTAGGTTACCCAACCAGATCAAAGGCGATAGGTTGAGAGCTTATTCTCGTGGGAGTTCATGCGTTCGAATCCCGTCCCTCACACTAAATTTTCAATTAATACTTGATCGTCCACTAATACATAACTGATATTTTCACAACATTATTTCCACATGGATTTTTCCTGCGTTTCTATGCTCATACAACAGGCTGGATTCAGTAGCGCTAAAATGTGGGAAAAGAAAGAGCTGGAAATTGTATTTCGATTATTTTGGAATAATATCAATTAACTAATGGTGGACTACCAAAATGGACGTATGGGAAAAAATACACCTGCAGAATAATATGGAATTACTAAAAGGAAAGGAAATTGGCAGAGTTGTTAAATTAAAGGTTTCCCAAAAATATCAACTAATTAACAAGGGAGCACCTATTTTTATTCTATCATACATTTGCTTTCCCATCAGTCAACACCTAGGATCATTAGGGTGAGTCATTGAAAAACGAAAGCACAAAGTATTTCATTTTTCAAAATGTGGGCTATTTTGTGTGATGAAAATTGTGCCTCGTTTTTCAGATGAAATCAATAAAACTAAAGAAACGGATACACTTGAGTTTGAAAAAGCACTGTGCTTTAACAAATCCAGGACCTCAAGTTTACGGTTTCCTAGTTTTACTTCTTAAGTCCTAATCAATAACTCACAGACAAAACCTATTATTTAGATGTCTCTTCTTTGGCATCTGAAATTGATACTTTCTCTTCTTCTTTTAGTGCTGCATTAATTTTGCCTGCAACTTCTGGCGCAATATTTTGTCTGTTTCACTCATGGTATTTACCTCTTTATATTTTTTAAGTATGGAGTTATAAATTTAGCTCCCCAAATATATTTTAGCTTTCCCAAATATTCCATATGAGCCTTTAATGCAGGAGAGTTATAAATTTAGATTCCCCAAATATCCTGCATGACATAAGAGTATTTTAATCTATAAATAGCCATAAATATTTAAAATTTATTTTATATGTTCAAAAAGATCTAAATTTAGTGCCGAAGTTGTAATGCAAAATATGAAAGTATAGCGAAAAATGTAACTTCAGTGCTGTGTGGAACACTTAATGAGTTGTCAAGATTTCGTTCCAAGTTTTTTCTTCCATCAATACTGCCATTTCTCTCTTCATTTCATTTAAAACATCATCTTTTATATTTAATTTAAATAGAATATCATTTCAATTTAAATTCAAAGCTTGATTACAATGTAAAAGTTCTACATCTGTGTAACTATAAGTCAAGACAGCAAAACTATAGTTCACCTTTTTTGGTTATGTCTGAAAGAACATTCTTTTGTTTGCGATTCTCGTAATTGACCCCATGCCCTAATCTCTTAACTTTTTTAGGCTTATATCTATTCACAGGCTTAACTTCACGTTTTTTTGTGTCGAAATGCCTTGGTATTTCTATAGAGCCTAAATTCCAAGGGAAGTGTTTAAAAATAATTAGAATGTAATCAGTATTAAAATTGTTTGAATTAATGAGAAAGAAGGAAAAACAAGTGAAGAATAAAGAGATTACAGAGAAGAATTCTCTAAATTTCGACTTTGGGTTAACTGAAACCGGTTTACAAGTCGTCACTTGCTGGATAACAGAATTCTGTTTTTGTCTGTTAGTCCGGAAAGAGTGGAACAAGGGCAATAAAACGGTGTTAACATGTCAGTTAACGACTCGGTAAACCGAATTGTGGTAGGTTCCGGTGTAATCTTTGCAGGAACTCTTGCTGGACTGCTGTTCGATATTCTTATTAAAGGAGTGCTCACCTCCTATCTCTCTCCAGCCGACTTCGGAACATATTCCCTTGCACTAACGGTAATATCAATCACAGGAGCCGTAGCAACTCTTGGTCTTCACGAAGGAGTGCCGAGGTACATTGCATACTTCAGGGGCAGGCATGAGGAACATAAAATACAGGAATTAATAATATCAGCCATAATGATGGGCCTGATTGCCAGTGTGCTTGCCATGCTGGTCTCGCCGGTTCTATTTGAACATTTAGCCGGGAAAGGATTCGATGCGCATGGCAAAATCCTGTCCGTAGTCAGGATAATGATCTTTGCCATTCCATTTACCATAATCCTGAATCTGGCAGTAGCAACCTACAGAGGATTCGACCGTACAAATGTTAATACTTACTTCTATAGCATCATAAGACCGGTTTCCCTTCTCATATTTGCTTCAGCAGCCGTTTTTCTGGGCGTGTCCCTGAGAGGGATAGTGCTCGCTGACCTACTCTCAATGATATTCACATTTGGCATAATGTCAGTTTACTTTATCAAGAGACCTCCATTTAAACCTGAATGGAAACTGAAATTCGGCGAGCCAACAAAACAGTTAATAAGGTACTCGTTCCCGCTTTTGATAAGTGCAACTCTGTTGAATATCATGACATGGACAGATACCATAATGCTTGGCTATTTCAAGTCAACTGAGGTGGTCGGAGTTTACAGTGCAGTATACCCTCTTGTAGGTTTTCTGTCCATGATAATCGGTTCCATGGGTTTTGTGTATATCCCTGTAACATCAAAGTTATGGGGGGAAAACAAGCCCGAATCGCTTGGTCCTATCTACCAGATAATGACAAAATGGTGCTTCATGCTTACCTTTCCGGTCTTTGCATTGATGTTTGTGTATCCCGAGTTTCTTCTTACGAAACTATACGGTGCAGAATATGCAAGTGGTGCCACGGTCTTGCGCATCCTTGCTCTGGGATTCGTAACAAACTCATACTTCGGATTTAACTATCACACCATAATGGCATCCGGAGACTCTGACTTTCTTATGAAGTGTTCGGTAGCAAGTGCAGGAATGAACGCCCTTCTTAATTTTATACTCATACCTAAGTATGGAATGGTAGGCGCAGCGGTTGCATCTTCTGCATCTTTTTCATCAATTGAAGTCTTGATGACTTTAAGAACCTGGAAAAAGCAGCATATGCATCCATTTACTTCTATGTACAGAAGGATGACACTTGTCGGCATCTTCATAATTGTATTCATGCTTGCCACCAGAAAAGCACTCCTGCTTTCCGGAGCAGGCTGGGAATATGTATCTTTTATCATCGTGTATTTTGGGACTATTAAAGCTGCAAATGTGCTAGACAGCACAGAGCTGAACATGATAAGCGAGATCAGGAAAACTATTCGATATAATATCCGCATCCGCATTCCTCAGGCACTAAAATCACTTGCATCATAACTTGCTTCCCGGTGTAAAGAAAGCCGGCAAATATCTCTTTGAAGAATGCCGGCGACTCTATTTTTGGCAGGTGACTTATTTTTTCCCGAGTATTTTTAATGATCGCGTTTTTGTAGGCAAACACATTACCTCCCAGAATAACATATTGCAAAAAATGGTTCGTTGCTTATATAAGTCGTGAGATTTGGGCACATGTTAACCAGTTTCAAACACCATATAAATAGATAACAGGTTCAAAAAAAGATATCATGGAAAAAATATTTGATTTATAGTGTCGACCTGCCGAACATGCTAAATGCCAATCATAAGATATTAGGTCTTGTCCAGGAGTTGTTGATCAGTTCTAAAATAGACCATGTGACGTTTTCCGAAGATTTGGATCAAAAGTTACATATTTCATATTTTGCATTACAACTTAGGCTTGAATTTGGATTCGTTCCTTCTCACCCAACCCACTTTCTGTAAATGTCTATTCAATTTTCATAATTTTTACTGCTGTCGTTTTATCTGTAAACTGCCCCGGTTATTCAAACACGTGATTTTGAAATTTACGTGATTTTGAAATTTCCTACACTTTTCGACCCTGTGACTTCATTCAAGATTTCAATTCCCGTTTCTCAAAGATTCAGTTAAAATAATAATTGCAGATTATAGAGCAATTCTTCAAAAACGATAGCAAGAAAAATGCTATTTTTTTGAAAACATGTGCGGGGTATCAGATCCAAAATAAATTTAAAAAATAAATAATTATTTATATGTTCAAACACTATTATATTATGTAGGGGATTTAATGGGGCAAAATTTATAACCTGCGTGTATAACTGCTCAGAAGGGATATTTTGGAGAGCTAAATTCATAACTCTTCTGCATAAAACAGAAGGGATATTTTGGGGAGCTAAATTCATAACTCTTCTGCATAAAAATGCACGGATGTTAAAACCGTGGGTGAAACAAACAAAAATATTGCGCCAGAAGTTGCAGGCAAAATTAATGCAGCACTAAAAGAAGGGAACGTAGCAAATCGAGAAATAAAAAAAGAAACACCTAAATAATAGGATTTGACCGTGAGTTATTGATTAATTCTAAAAAACCGGGCACAATTTACATGTCTGGGGAAATTAGGGGTATTCTTCTGCTTACGTTTTTCCATAAATCATCTCAACTGCCCTATTTTGGTAATTGCCGTTACTAAAGGTTCGAATAGTAATCCTGTAATACTGACAGGTGCAGTTATTTTATTTTGATCTTGAATTTATCTTCATCTATATTTTGGAAATGCCCGTGAGTTATTGATCTATTCTAAAAAATGAATACTACCTCTGCATTTGAGGAAAACGCAGATAGACGATTGCGCTCACTATTTTAGCAACTCACAGACACGGCCAGATATCAAAAAGTCTATAAATTAATATAAGTTTGGAGGGATTAATTGAATAAGCAATTGAAAGTATTATTTATAGGAACTTATGTTCCAAAAGAATGTGGGATTGCTACATTCACTTCTGATCTTTTAAATTCGGTTTCTGGAGAAAACAACGACGTTCACTGTGAAGTTATTGCTTTAAGTGATCCTTCTGAAACTTATAATTATCCGGAAGAAGTCGTTTTTCAAATTCAAAAAGATAAACTCGAGGATTATTACCTGGCTGCGGATTATATAAATCAATCTGATGCTGATATCGTATGTCTGCAGCATGAATTCGGTCTTTTTGGGGGAAATGCAGGAGATTACATTTTTGCTCTTCTATCAGGAATAAACAAGCCTGTAATAACCACAATGCATACTGTGATCCGGGAGCCTGAACTTGAGTA
>DATMYS010000395.1:0-9651 GCA_035560835.1 Methanosarcina sp. | reverse complement strand
ATATAGTAATTTTTCATGGGAATAGTAAAAAAGTAACAAAGCACACAATGAATATCAAACTCCCAATATCCTTGTGTAATGCTCTTTTGTGAAGGACATCATATCTCTTGCTAACTTAGGGTCTGTTCAGTCAATAGTGATTGACCATAAAGGTTCAATATTAGTCGTAAAAGAATCGAATTTTCCGCAAATTGCACAGAGTCTCGTGAGAGAGATTTTACTACACTATTACAAACTCATCTAATTGTGATTGCAAGTAAAGGAGGAACGATTTGAACGCTTTATTTCTTGTACTCGTTTCACTGAGCGTGTTTGCGCTTGCTTACAGGTACTATGGTCTTTTTATAGCGAGGAAAGTTTTAGAGATTGATCCTGGCAGACCGACACCAGCAGTAACTATGGCCGACGGTCACGATTATCATGAGACAAATCGATACGTGCTTTTTGGACATCACTTCGCAGCAATTGCTGCAGCCGGGCCACTTATCGGGCCGGTTCTTGCTGCCCAGTTTGGATACCTCCCTGGAGCCCTCTGGATAATAATTGGAGCAGTGGTCGCCGGTGCAGTTCATGACATGGTATCACTCTTTGCCTCGGTGAGATACCAGGGACGGAGCCTGCCTCTTATTGCCGAAAAAGAAATCGGAAGCAAAGCTGGCATAGTTGCCTCCTTCGCAGCATTATTTATCCTTATATTGACGCTTGCCGGACTATCAATATCCGTTGTTAATGCCTTATTTGACAGCCCCTGGGGGCTATTCACTGTCCTTGCCACCGTTACCTATTGCTCTGCTCATGGGGTTTTACATTCACGTGCTGAGACCTGGAGATGTAAAAGATGGAAGTATCTTGGGTGTAATTCTGCTTGCCGTGGTGATATATCTGGGCCCTTATGTGGCTGCCAGCCCTGTAATAGCGCCGATGCTTACCTTCTCTAAAAATGCTCTGGCGATATCAATTCCGATATACGGTTTTGCGGCCTCAGTCCTGCCAGTCTGGTTGCTGCTCTGCCCGAGGGACTACCTGTCCACCTATCTCAAACTTGGAACTATCTCTGCCCTCGCCCTGGGTATATTCCTGGTTCATCCTGAGATGAACATGCCCGCAGTGACCAGCTATGTATATGGTGGGGGTTCCATTATAAAGGGCTCAGTCTTTCCATTTCTCTTTATCACAATAGCCTGTGGAGCAATATCTGGCTTCCATTCTATAATCGCCACAGGCACAACTCCCAAGATGATCGCCAGTGAAAAAGATATTCCCTTCATAGGATACGGTGCCATGCTGGTTGAAGGCTTCGTAGCCATAATGGCTCTGATTGCAGCCTGCGTTCTTTTGCCACAGGACTACTTCGCCATAAATGCCCAGACTTCAGCATATGCCGCACTTGGTATGACGCCGGTCCATCTTCCTGAACTGGCTGCTGCCGTGGGAGAAAACCTTCAGGGAAGAACCGGAGGTGGAGTTTCTCTGGCCGTAGGCATGGCATATATATTCTCCTCGCTTCCTTTCATGAAAACTTTGATGGGCTACTGGTACCACTTTGTAATAATGTTCGAGGCACTATTCATTCTGACCGCTGTAGATACAGGTACTCGAGCGGGCAGATATCTACTGCAAGAGATGATAGGCAGAGTAATTCCCAGATTCAGCGAGAAGATGTGGATGCCGGGTATTGCCATAACTAGCTTCGTATTTACTGCTGCATGGGGATACCTGCTTTATACTGGCAACATAACCACTATCTGGCCGATATTTGGCATGTCTAATCAATTGCTGGCAGCATGTGCATTGATAATAGGCACAACCATGATATTGCGTATGGGCAAGGGTAAGTATGCTCTAATTACAGCTATCCCAGGATTGTTTATGATTCCTGTCACTTTCAGCGCTGGATATCTGAACATTACTACCAATTATCTCCCGAATGGACAATACCTACTGGTTTTCCTAACTGCCATACTGATGTTCCTTACAGCCATTATATTCTTTGAAGCCTTCAAGAAATGGCATGAACTCATTAAGGTTCACAGTAAACCTCTGAACGGATCAGGCCGTATGCCTATCAAGGCTGATTTCGGAGGAGCTTGCGAGCAACCGAAGTTATAAATGGAAGAGACTTACGCACGCAGGGCTTACATACTCGACCATAAAATCAAATGCAATACCATCATTGGTAAAAACTACACTTTAGACATTTAACGGCCCAGTGCTAATATTTTTCAGTTCAAGTGTGTAAGTCTTATCCTAATTATAAAACCAAATTTAATTTTAAGAAAGGCTCTAAGGGAAAAAGGTATACTTGAAGCCGGAAAAGAAAATCAGTGTCTTCAAGGACTATAAAAAAGTCAGTGTCTTCAAATAGCTACAAGAAAAATTAGTGCCTTCAATGAAATGTGCGGGTGAGAAGCACAGGCGTGTTTGGGGGTGATGTGATGAAGGCTGAGAAAGCTACCCAAACACGCCTTTCATCAGTCTTTTCCGCACTTGTCTATCCGTTTATTATTCTGTTTTCAGAGCATTTAAAATTATCGAAATTACTTTTATAAAACAGTTTTTTGGCTGTTTTTGATACTACCGTTCACAAAATGCCGATTGCTAATAGTCCTACTTTCTGGATATTACTTTCAACATACTCAGAATAATCTTATTTAACAGAAACTCTTATTTGAAGAGGTCATGGAACCGCAGCGCATAAAAGCAAATATCCAAGTAATTGCCGCATCCGTCATCTACGGATTTTCAGGAATTTTTTTCATGTATGTAAAGAACATGGCCGCAGGAGCTGTTGTGTTTTACCAGCTTCTTTTCGGGCTTCTTGCACTTGCAGGTTATCTGGCAATTACCGGAAAACTGTCAGGAATCAGGCTCCGGGGAAAACGAAAAACTCTGGTGCTGCTTGGAGCCTTCAATGCAGGTGCAATGGTCTCTTATTACATGGCTGTTAGCTTAACTAATGTCTCAATATCCGTACTTCTGCTTTATACGGCTCCGTTTTACGTTTTGCTGCTCGCTCCTGTCCTCCTGAAGGAGAAACATGACAAAAAGAACTTTGTTGCCCTGATTCTCTCTCTTGCGGGTGTAGTAATGGTGATCGGCCCTGAAAACCTTATTTCCGGATCGGGAATTGATCCAGGATATCTTTCTGGGGTGCTTATGGGCCTTTTTTCAGGTCTTTTTTACGCCTGCGTTACCATTACCTCCCGCTACCTCAGAAACGAGTATTCAGGTTTAGAACAACTTTTTATCTCAACCTTCGTAATGCTTTTATTATTGCTTCCTTTTGTAAAACAGGCTCCATTAACAGCCCTTGCTGAGAACCTGCCTGTGCTTCTCTTTCTAGGGGTAACAATCACTTCAGTGGGTTCGATTCTTTACTTTACAGGGCTTTTGCACGTCAAAGCTCAGAATGCAAGCATACTTTCTCTCCTTGAACCTGTAAGTGCGATTTTTTTCGCTTACCTACTCTTAAAAGACCCTATATCCGCTGAAACCCTGTTTGGCTGTATCCTTATCCTTTCCAGCTCTTTCTTGGCAAGCCTGGAGGAGGAAAGCAAAACCGAAAACGAATCTGTTTTCAAGGAAAAACTGTCTGCAGTTCCTTAGCTTACCGGCAAACCTTTTCAAAAAAGGCTTCAAACCGTTTGAGAACAGGCTTGATCGCAAACCTTTTGAGAAAAGGTTTGATCGAAAACCCTGGCAACGTTTGAGTTTGAGAACCTTATCCCCAAACCCTATAGGCGTGATAAACCGGCGCAACGGTTTTGGTCAACCGGCGCAACGGTTGCACTCAAGAAGGCTGAGATATAACGAAAATACGAATAACCGTAATTTTTAGAAAAACTCTAATAGTAGGGAAATAGTTCTCAGATATAACAAGAAAATATTCTTAAATGTGTTATCCTGAAGTATGTCACTCTAAAAGGAGCTCTCCGCCATCCGGATTGTATTTTTTCTTTATTCATAGCTCTGTTTCCGGATGGACAGAATGATATTTATTAGTAAGTCCCATTTATTCTATTAATCTCAAATATATTTCACTGATTCTTTCAAAAGCGCCTGGTATTCTTATGGTAGACGTAGTTAAGGAATTGGAAGCCCTGAGGCAGAATTTACTTGATCTCTCCCTTCGAAATAATCTTCTCAATTACCGTCCTTCCCAGAAAAGGACCATCTCGATTACAGGTAGGAAGCCGGAGGAAATTTACGCACTCTTTGTTCTACAGGAAAAATCAATGAGGTTCAGGGCGACAGCCCAGTTAAGAAAAGGCAGGAAAACGGGAAATGAGGGTGAAGACGAGGCTTTGGAAAAGGAAAGCCGGCTTTTGAAAACAATAGAAAAAATCCTGGTCTCCGAAGATAAACCCCAGACTTCCCACTCCGAACCTTTCCTGGAAACTCCGGATGATAGCGAAACTCTTGACAAAAAGCTTTTTTATGTGTTTAACCAGGCAAATTCCATATTTGAGGAACAGGGATATCCTGTGCTCTACCTTGCACTGGGCTTTCTGCAGTGGAGTGACAGCCGATTAGCCGCAAAAAATCCGAAAGCCCCTCTGCTCCTTGTCCCCGTTGAACTTAAACGCATAGGAAAAGGCCGAATTTTCAACATCCAGTGGACAGGAGACGAAATTTTCACTTCGATTACCCTCCAGGCAAAAATGAAAGAGTTTGGAATCGAGCTTCCCGAGTTTGAGATGCCTGAGGAAGCTGTGGGAATTGAGGAATATTTCAGGGACGTATCCAGAGAAATTCATGAAAAGAGGAATTGGAAGCTCCTGCCTGAGATCTGCCTTGACCTTTTTAATTTCAAGAAATTTGTCATGTATAAGGACCTCGACCCTGCAACCTGGCCTGAAGCCATGTCTCCTGCCGACCATCCCCTGATCCGGGAGGTCTTTAACCCTGAAGATCCCGAGTGTGAGGTTTCTGGTTTTCTGGAAGAAGAGGTTGACCTGAAACTTCCAGCAAAAAACACTTACCAGATAATGGATGCCGATTCTTCCCAGATCGCAGTCATTGAAGATGTGAAAGCCGGAAAAAACCTTGTTGTCGAAGGTCCGCCCGGAACCGGCAAATCCCAGACGATTGCAAATACGATTGCAGAACTTATGGCTCAGGGGAAGAGCGTACTTTTCGTGAGTGAAAAAATGGCTGCCCTTCAGGTTGTAAAAAGCAGGCTGAATTCTGCCGGCCTTGGAGAACTCTGCCTGGAGATACACAGCAACCAGACCCGTAAAAAAGCCGTGCTTAATGAACTGGAAAAGACCCTTAACCGTGAAGCTCCTGCCCGCATACGTCCTGACAGGGATATCAACGAACTAGAAAAACTAAAACATGAGCTCAACCAGTATGCTCTATCCCTTGAAGAACCTGCGGGAAAACTCTACCCAAGCCTATATACCCTTTATGGCATAAGGGAAAAGACAAGGGCTTATTTTGAATCAAAAGGCTTGAAAATGCCTGCATACGTATTTCAGGAGCCTGAGACATGGTGTCCTGAAGCCTGGGCTGATGCAGAAGCCCTTCTGGAAAAACTGGGCCAGGTTATTCCTTTCCTCTGGCCTTTCAGGAAAAATCCCTGGTACGGCTGCGATCCAGGGATTGTACTGCCTTCAGATCTGGGAGAAATTGAAACCCTTACAGAAGAATGCGCTGCGGCCTTTGAGGCCCTTGAAGCCGACATAAAAACCCTTAATGACCTTTCTGCAACCTCAAAGCCCGACACTCTCGAGGGAATTGCAACAGTAATCAATGCCGCAAAATTCCTCGGGAACTCAAAACTCCTGCCTGAAAAAATGCTTCAGAATTGGGAGTGGGAGTCCGAGAATTCGAAAGCAGAGTCCGATGCTCTGATTTCAAAACTCAGGAAATACCTTGAGCTCAAAACTTTTGCGGACAAAACATTTCGCCCTGAGATTTTTGACCTTGATACCTCTAAATTTGAGGAGCTTTCCGGCAGTCTCCTCAAGCTTTTAAGCCCGAAATACAGGAAGCTCAAAAAAGAAATTTCAGCCTGCTATCTCTCACGAGTGCCTTTCTGGGACAGTAAAATCATGCTTGACCTGGCCGATCTTTTCGAATATAAAACCCTCAGGCTGGAACTTGAAAATTCGGGTGCAGAAGGCAAAAGGTATTTTGGGGATTATTGGAAAGGTTTTGAAAGCGATCCTGCTTTGCTTGAGGAGTACAGCCAATGGATAATTCTCTTCCGGCAGTATCTGAAAGAAGGCACTCTCACAGACAGGAGTTTCAAGCTTATAGAATCCGGAATTGACAGCAAAACCCTCGAATCTGCAGCCAGCCATGTACTGGCCGCAACGCAGAAATTTCTAGAGGCATTTAAGAGAGTTGGAGGTCGCATAGGTGCAGATTTCGGGAAAATGTGTCCAAACGGCATGGAAGCAACAAAGCTAGATAACTTAAAAGACCGTGTAACCCACTGGAAAAATGAGACTTCATCCCTGGTACTCTGGAGCCAGTATCTTGGCTACAGGCAGACCTGTCTGGAAACAAAAGCAGCCCCGATGATGGAAGACCTTGAATCCGGAAAACTCGCAGTTTGTGATGCAATTCCTGCTTTTGAAGGCAATTATGCCGAAATCCTCCTGAATCGAGCCTTCAGGGAGAGACCTGCACTTTCGACTTTTATCCGGGAACTCCACGAAGGCAAGCTTGGCAGGTTCAGGAAACTTGACAAAAAAGTCCTTCTGGAAAACAGAAAAAGGATTGTATTCTCGGCTTATGAGGAAACCCCAAAATTGACTTCAGGCGCCTCAAGAGCCTCTGAAGCGGGCATTCTTCTCAATGAGTTCAACAGGAAAAGAGGGCATATGCCTATCCGTACCCTTATGAAAAAGGCAGGCGGCCTGATCCAAAAAATCAAGCCCTGTTTCCTGATGAGCCCGCTCTCCATTGCTCAGTACCTTGATCCCAGAAGCACCCGTTTTGATGTGATTATCTTTGACGAAGCCAGCCAGGTCAGACCCGAAGACGCAGTTGGAGCTCTTCTGCGCGGAAAGCAGGTCGTGGTAATGGGAGACTCAAAACAGCTCCCTCCAACCGACTTTTTCGATACTGTACTCGACTCTCCGGAAATTGAGCCCGATGACTGCATTACAGCCGGGGATATGGAAAGTATCCTGAACGTGTGCAAACGCAGTTTCATGGTAAAGACCCTGCGCTGGCACTATAGGAGCAGGCATGAGTCCTTGATCGCAATCTCAAACCAGGAATTTTACGATAACCGACTCTATGTGTATCCCTCCCCCATGCAAAAAGACGAAAAACTAGGGCTGAAATTTGTGCATCTTCCGGAGGCAGTTTATGACAGGGGCAAAAGCGGAGCCAATCGGGTAGAGGCAAGAGCCGTTGCAAGGGCAGTTTTCGAACACTTCAGCAGGTATCCTGATAAAAGCCTCGGGGTCGGGACTTTTAATATAAAACAGCAGGAAGCTATCCAGGAAGAAATTGAGACCCTGCTTAAAGTAAATCCGGGACTTGACCTTAACTCTGGAAACGAAAAAGGCGAGCACTTCTTTGTTAAGAATCTTGAGACCATCCAGGGCGATGAAAGGGATGTTATACTGCTGAGTGTTGGTTTTGGCTTTGACGGCAATCGAAAGCTTTCCCTTAATTTCGGGCCTCTTAATCGCGAGGGAGGGGAAAGACGCCTGAATGTTCTTATTACGCGGGCCCGGGAAAAATGCGTCGTTTTTGCAAATTTTACATCAAGGGACCTGAAGCTGGATGAAAACTCGCCTTTCGGGCTTCGTGCCCTGAAAGTCTTCCTTGAGTTTGCAGAGAGCGGTAGGCTTCCCTTACCTGCATACCGAAGGGAAAAAACCGATTCGCCTTTCGAAGAGGTGGTTTACGCTTTCCTGGCAAAAAACGGCTGCGAAATCCACAGGCAGATCGGCTGTGCAGGGTACAGGCTTGACCTTGCTGTCCCTGACCCCGTCCATCCAGGACGGTATGTGCTTGGAATCGAGTGTGATGGAGTAAGCTACTATTCCCTGCACGTTGCACGGGATCGCGACCGTCTGCGCCAGCAGGTGCTTGAAGGACTGGGCTGGAAGATCTACCGGGTCTGGTCAACGGACTGGTATTTACATCCGAAAGAGAGCAGGGAAAAGCTTCTTGAAGCTGTGAAGGAGGCTGTAAAGCAGGCAAAAGTGCAGGCAAGATCCGAAACTGAACCTGAAATTTCGAGGATTAACGAGCCTTCTGCCTGGGCTGGGCCTGTGAATCGAAGTTATGCAAGAAGATATTACAGTTCTCCTGCAAATTCGGGTTTATCTCCATCTCCAGTTCTGCCTGCAGCGAGTGTGGCAAGCGAAGGCGTGGATGAACTTGAAACTAGATTTTATGACAGGTCCTCTATTTCAGAAAATTTTGAAACTAGACTTATTCCCGAATCATCTTTTGAAACCGAGGCTGAAGAGCCCTATTCAGGCTCGGTTTTTAAACTGGAAGAAGGACTTACATCTCCATCAGGCACGGATTTCCTGCCAGAAATGGATATAAGAGCCAGGTCGATGGCTCTGGTAGCCGATGAAAACTCCTGTAAGAAACCTTTAAGAAGGTCAAAAAAATCAAAAATCCTTAAATTCAGCGTAGATCCCCGCTCTAAGGAAAACGAAACCGAATTGATACCTGAACCAGAGCCTGAAAAAGTGAGTTTTTTCCAGGCTTACCCTGAGATTGATTTCAGTGCAGGCCCTGAAAAGAAGAAAAAACGCAAGCGACTCAATGAGTTTGCATATATTTACGGCTCAGGAGGCTATTTCGAGCCCGAGCCTGACTCCGATGAAAAGAATTACGCAGATGGAGATGACAGTTATGCAGGGATATGGGACTCAGAAACTCAAATCGATCCCGAAGCTGAGCCTGTAATTAAACCCGGCATAAAACGGAGAGCTGAGACTCAGCTAATTGAGCCTGCTCTCGAGTATACGGTTAAGATTGAAACCAGAGCCCCAAAGAGACCCCTATCTTCGGCTGAAAAAGCAAGGATGTTCTTTGAGAAACCCGATACAAGAAACTCCTTAGAAATCAGGACTGATGATACCGGAAAAACCAATTCGCTTGAAGCTTTAGTACCCCCTTATCAGGCCTGCCTTAACTCAGAGCTTCCACAATCAAGCGACCTTTCCGAGGTTTCCGACAAGCAGCTTGAGGAGGCAATTATACGGATTATAAAATGTGAAGGCCCGATTCATGCAGAACTCATGCTGCAGAGGATAAAAGTGCATACAGGTACTTCTCGCATGCTCGGGAAGACTAAACAGCGAATATTTGAGATTGCAGCTCTTGCCGAAAGCTTAGGAAAAATTCGGATAAAAGGCGCGTTCTACTGGCCAGTTTCAGAACCTGCCTGTCTCCTGCGCAGGCGTGAGGGGGACGCATCGGCAAAGATCGAGTGGATCTGTGACGAAGAAATAAAAGACGCTATTCATTTTGTCCTTAACAGCCAGTATTCAACCCCTCTTGAAGATCTTATTGTCCAGACTTCGAGAGTGCTCGGGATAAAGACCACACGCAAAAACACAAAGGAACGAATTGAAAAGCTTATACAGGCAGGAATTGAGAACGAAGAACTGGTTCTCATGCCTAATGAAATGATTTATTTTGTTGAATAAAATAGGTTTT
>DATMYS010000394.1:0-8681 GCA_035560835.1 Methanosarcina sp. | reverse complement strand
ATACTAAATCGTATTAAGATAGAGAAATACCTAGGGGAAATTGTTTAAAACTGATACTGTGCTACATTAGAAGCCTTGATTTTAAGATACAGAACTATTCGAAGATTGTATTTTTGGGAGGGGAAGAATGGTACTGGAATTTACTATCGTAATTCTGGAGAGTTTCGTGCAATATTTCGAGATTGTCAGCGCGCTCATTATAATATATGGGGGGCTGAGAACTGTATTTAAAGTATTGCTTATAGAGATTTTTAAAAGACCTGAAAGTTACCAAAAAATAAGAAAGGAATTTACAGACAGGATACTTTTCGGGCTTGAACTCTTAATTATTGCCGATCTGCTTGAAACCCTGAGAAAGCCCTCAGGAGAGGATCTTTTGCTGGTTGGGGCTATCGTAATAATCAGAACCTTCCTTGGACACTTCCTCAGTAAAGAGGCCGGAGAATATAACTTTGATTAAAGCTGAAGCTTGAGAAATAGTGTGAGGGATCCAAGATGGTCTCGGAATTCGTAGAGACATTCCTGCTGGTCTTCGAGTGGTTTTTTGAAGTAGTAGGGACAACTATTATAATTTATGGAGGATTAAGGGCAACAATTCAGGTTTTCTTTTATGGAGTATTAAAAAGGCCCTATAATTTAGACAGGATCAGAAAAGAGCTTACAAACAAAATACTTTTCGGGCTTGAATTTTATATTGTAGTTGCCATTCTTGGAACATTGAGAGACCCTTCCCGCCAGGAACTTTTACTTCTGAGTACTGTTGTCCTTATCAGAACCGTGCTTGGTTACTTTTTGAGCAAAGAAGTTAGAGAGTATAAATTTGGAGAATAATCCAGGATTTTTCAAGCCTCAGTTCAGAGTTAAAATCATATTAAAATCCATGTTTTTAGAAAATATCAAAAAATATTTTTATAGCGTGCTGCAAAGCTAAAAACAGTAGAATTTAAAAGCAAGTAAAATGTTAAGGATACAAAATATTATTAAACTCTAATATTATACTAGTCCAAAATCCAGATTATGCTGCCTAAATTCGGGCTATCTAACACTAGTCAGGTATGAGTAAAACTTGGAATCCGAATTATTCAAAGTTATCAAACAAAGGAGCAATTTAATGTATCATCTCAAATGTATCGAATGCGGTGCAGAGTATTCCAAAGACGAAGTAATATATACATGTAGCAAATGTGATGGGCTGCTTGATGTAATTTATGATTATTCCTCAATAAAAATTGACATGGAAAAACTGAAGACTGAATGCCCTTCGGTCTGGAAGTACGCAAAACTTCTTCCTATTGAAAGAGAGCCTGTAACTATCCGGGAAGGCGGAACTCCCCTTTACAAATGCGACCGCCTGGCTGAGAAAATCGGAATTAAAGAGCTTTATGTGAAACACGAAGGTATGAACCCTACAGGCTCTTTTAAGGACAGGGGAATGACTGTAGGAGTTACAAAAGCGCTTGAGCTGGGCATGAGCACCGTTGCCTGCGCGTCTACAGGAAATACTTCGGCAGCCCTTGCAATCTATGGGGCAAAAGCCGGGATTCCTGTAATCGTACTTTTGCCTGCAGGAAAAGTTGCTCTTGGAAAAGTGGCCCAGGCCCTTATGCACGGAGCAAAGGTCCTCAGCATTCGCGGAAATTTTGACGACGCACTTGCCCTTGTACGTACCCTCTGTTCCCAAGAGAAAATTTATCTCTTAAACTCAATCAATCCCTACAGGCTGGAAGGCCAGAAAACTATCGGTTTTGAGATTGCAGACCAGCTCGGCTTCAGGGTACCTGACAGAATTGTCCTGCCCGTAGGAAACGCAGGCAATATTACAGCTATTTGGAAGGGCTTCAGAGAATTTAAAAAGCTCGGCATAACGGACTCGCTCCCGAAGATGACCGGAATTCAGGCTGCAGGCTCCTGCCCCATTGTAAAAGCCATAAAGAGTGAGGCTCCTGAAATTACTCCTGAGGAAAAGCCCGAAACCGTTGCAACAGCAATCAGGATAGGAAACCCCGTTAACGCGAAAAAAGCCCTTGCTGCTATCAGGGAATCCGGCGGGACTGCGGAATCCGTTACCGACGAAGAGATCCTTGCAGCCCAGAAAGACCTTGCAAGACTTGAAGGCATAGGTGTTGAACCTGCAAGTGCAGCCTCGGTTGCAGGGCTTAAGAAACTTGTTGATATGGGTGTTATAAGCAGAGACGAAACTGTTGTCTGTATCACCACAGGGCACCTACTTAAAGACCCGCAGACTGTAATTGATGTCTGCGAAGAACCTATTGTTGTGGACGCCAGTATAGAAGCCATCCGGGAAGCGATCTTCGGAAAAGCGAAATGAACCCTGAAAAACGATAACATTAGAAAATAATACCAGAAAATAATAGTAGAAAGATTGACCTGACCGGAATCCGGCTCCTTCAATCCTTCAGGGTCTTCTGGAAGGGGTTATAACTTCCAGAAATCACTTACTGTTATTTAGATTCAGATAGTTTATCAAATTCTTTCGGTAATATCAAATTATTTTAAGCGGATCAAATTTTTACAGTGTAAAAATAATCGATGGGCGTGAACACGAATGGAGCAGGATTATAAGCCTCACGAGATCGAAAAGAAGTGGCAGAAAAAGTGGAATGAGAGCCAGATTTTCCAGGCCGAGCCCGATAAGCGAGAAAAATATTTCATAACTATCCCCTACCCCTACCTAAACGGGAACCTGCATGCAGGACACACCCGGACTTTTACCATAGGGGACGTTGTTGCAAGGCACAAAAGAATGCTAGGGTATAACGTGCTTTACCCTATGGGCTTTCATGTTACAGGCACACCTATTGTGGGGCTTGCTGAACTGATTGCAAATCGGGACCCTCAGACCATGGACGTTTATGAACGCCTTCACGGGATTCCCGGAGATATCCTGCCGACGCTCGATACCCCTGAAAAGATCGTTGATTATTTCAAGCTTGAGTCCGAGAAAGCCATGCGTAATATCGGGTATTCCATTGACTGGAGACGCAAGTTTACAACGACTGACCCGACATATAAAAAGTTCATTGAGTGGCAGTATATCCGACTTGGAGAAAAGGGCCTGATCGTGAAAGGTTCCCATCCGGTAAAATGGTGCCCTAACGACAATAACCCCGTAGAGGATCACGACATCCTGTATGGAGAAGAAGCTACTATTGTCGAATATACGCTGATCAAGTTCCGATATCAAGACCTGGTCCTGCCATGTGCAACACTCAGGCCTGAAACAACATATGGAGTGACTAACCTGTGGGTCAACCCTGACGTAACTTACGTAAAGGTGAGAGTCACACAGGACGGAATAGAGGAGTTCTGGGTTGTCAGCAGGGAAGCTTTCAAAAAACTGACTTTTACGGATCGGGCAGTCGAATATATTGAGGACGTACCTGCAAAATCCATAATAGGGATAAAACTCACAAACCCGGTTACAGGCGATGGAGTAATCTCCCTTCCGGCTTCCTTTGTCAGGCCTGAAAACGGAAGCGGAATAGTAATGAGCGTGCCTGCCCATGCACCTTTTGACTACCTGGCCCTTCGCGACCTTTATGATGCTGACCTGAGCGAGTATGGGATAACCGAAGACCTCAGAAAAATCAAACTGATTTCCCTTATCAAGGTGCCTGAATTTGGAGAGTTCCCTGCAAAGGAAATCGTTGAAAACATGGGGGTTACAAGCCAGAAAGACCCGAAAGCCGAGGAAGCCACAAAGATCGTATACAGAAGAGAATTCCACGGTGGAATCCTTAAGGAGCTTACAGGAAAATACGAAGGACACGCTGTCTCCAAGATCAAGGATATCCTTACCAGGGACTTCATCAGCTCAAATGCAGGGGAAATCTTTTACGAATTCAGCGAACCTGTAATCTGCCGCTGCGGCACGCCCTGTGTTGTAAATATGGTGAAAGGCCAGTGGTTCCTTAATTATTCAAATCCTGTATGGAAAGCAAAGGTGTATAACTGCCTCGACCAGATGCGAATTATACCCGAAGAATACAGGGTCGAGTTTGAAAATAAGGTTGACTGGCTTAAGGATAAAGCCTGCGCCCGCAGGAAAGGCCTTGGAACTCGCCTTCCCCTTGATAAGGAATGGTTGATTGAATCCCTCGGGGACTCGACAATTTATATGAGCTATTATATCATTGCCAGGTTTATCGAAAATGGAGAACTGAAGCTCGAAAATCTTACCCTCTCATTCTTCGACTACATACTGCTTGGAAAGGGCGATCTGGCAGCAGTCAGTGCGGATACTGGCCTTAGTCCGGAGCTTCTTGAGGAAATCCGCAGGCATTTCAACTACTGGTATCCGGTTGACCTGCGTTCTTCAGGAAAAGACCTTGTCCCGAACCACCTGCTCTTTTTCCTCTTCCACCATGTAGCCCTCTTTGAAGAGGAAGAGTGGCCTAAAGCTCTTGCAGTAAACGGCTTTGTCTCCCTTGAGGGGCAAAAAATGAGCAAGTCCAAAGGTCCGATCCTTACAATGGAAAACGCAGTCAGCAATTACGGTGCGGATATAACAAGAATGTATATCCTTTCCACAGCCGAGCAAACACAGGATGCAGACTGGCAGAGGACAGGAATCGAATCTGCCAGAAGGCAGGTGGACAGGTTCTATTCTTTTGCAAAGGGTGTTATAGAGAGTGGAAAACGTGCAGATTTGAGCACGGAGCTAAAGCAGATCGATCGCTGGATACTCTCGAGGATACAGAACTATATCCGGGACACGAATGCAGCTCTCTACTCTATCCAGACAAGGGAAGCAATCCAGAATTCGTTCTTCCTGCTGCAAAATGATATCAAATGGTATCAGAGGAGGGGTGGAGAAACCCTGCTCTACTATGTGCTGGACAACTGGGTCAGACTTATGGCTCCTTTTACCCCTCATCTCTGTGAGGAGATCTGGGAAGCAATGGGACATAAGGATCCGATCTCCCTTGCCCAGTACCCGCTCTATAATGAAGACCTGATAGATGACGGTGCAGAGCTTGCCGAAGAAATGATAAAGGGAACCCTGGACGACGTTGAGGAAATTATAAGGGTAACAAAGATGACCCCGCAGAAGGTTCACCTCTACACGGCTCCTGTCTGGAAAGCCGAAGCGATCAGGTGCGCCTGCGAGATGCAGCTTGAATGCTCGCTCGAAGTAGGTACTCTTATTAAAAAACTAATGGCAAACCCTGACCTCAAACGCTTCGGCAAGGAAATCCCGAAGTTCGTACAGAAAATCGTCCCGGAGTTCAAAAGCGGGAGCGCAGACAGGTATGAAATCCTTACAGGCCCTGATATTGATGAACAGGCCCTCTTGAAAGAGTCAATTTCGTTCCTGGAAAAAGAGATTGGCTGCCCTGTTGAAGTCCACAGCGCTGACTCTCCTGCCTTTGATCCTGAAAAGAAGTCAAGGTTTGCCGAGCCCCTGAGGCCCGCAATTTACATTGAGGAGAAGAAGGAAGGATAAAAAAAATTCATTTTAACTAAAAGGATCTGTATCCGGGCAGAGTGAAGAAGCCCGGAATTTCTTATTTTTTCTTTTTTGGATCAGTTATAAAATTAGTATTTACTGTTCTTGATACCAACGTTCATCTACATTGATTATTCTGTAAAAACTCCCATCAATTTTAGTAAAAGCAGTATTTAGGTTAGGATGCATATATAAATCACATAAAAAATCCAGCGATTAGAAAATGTTTTTCTCGGTTTGTGGGCAGTGCCTTTCAAAGAATAAAAAATAAGAAAGGAGTAGTATGAAACAGCAAAGTATCATCAAACATGTGCTTGAAAAAGTAGGTAACAAAAATTTAATAGATGAGCTTACAACAAGGCTGTCACAATCTGAAATTAATACATTTCTGCTTGCTCTTTCAAAAGAAATAGCGAACAAAAATACTCCTAATGATATATTAAACAAGTACGAATCTAACCGATTTGTAAAGCCATCTGAACTTAATCCTATAAAAGTGAAGCAAGTCGAAATTTTAATGCTCGAAATGGCTGAAGCCTCAGGTTTTTCATCTGTTTTGCTTTCTCTTGCAAGCCCTCTGGGAAGCTGTTCTGTTACAGCTAAGGTCGATCAAAACAATGTCATCTCTGCAACAAGAGGATTGGAACTAATTGCAGACAGTACCAATATACTCACCATATACCTTGCAAATGGAATAAAAAATAAAACCATTAATAACACAAAAAGCCCTGTCCATTTATCCGCAACCTGTAGAGTTACTCGCGGACAAATATTTAAGATTAATGAATTTGTCCCTCATTTTAGCTTGTTTACTCTTGTCAGTTCTGGCAAAGACACAGGTTCTTATGGTTTCGAGAAGGATGCAATAGCCAGACATATGCGGTTTTATATAAGCTATTTAGAAGAGAAATTAGGGCATAAGCTTAAAATAACTCTGAACGTAAGAAATGGTTATATCGATAAAATTGGATTTATCGATAGAATTCATTGCCACTTTCGTGAGATATATCCATATACTGATTTTATAGTGAACATGAAAGAAACTGAAAACAGTTATTATCAAGGTATTAATTTCAAGATTAGTGTTGATAATATAGAACTTGTGGATGGCGGCTTTGTTGACTGGACACAAAAGTTACTTGGCAACAAAAAAGAGCGCTTATTAACCAGCGGGGCAGGAGTTGATTTGCAGCTTATGATAGGGATGCTGGATAAGATAATTTGATAATTTGGTGACTGAAATTCGTAAAGCAGTTAAAGCCTCACTATAGTTGAAAAATAATACCACAGATTATAACGATTTCAAAAAGTAAACTTAGATCTATTAGTAGAGCTCAGTTCTCCTATCCTCAAAAACAGGAATAGTTTTTCGAATCTCATCTTTTTCGGATAGGTCAAGGTCATGCACTATTACGCACTCTTTATTGCCTGCATCGGCTTTTACTTCGCCCCAGGCGTCAATTATCATTGAGTTTCCAAAGTAAGTGCAGTCAGGAGCCGAACCTGTGCGGTTGCAGGCAATATGTGGGATCTGATTTTCGATTGCTCTTGCCTTTGCGAGAGTTTTCCAGTGTTCAGACCTTGGATTGGGAAAAGCAGCTGTTGTTACAAGGAGGTCGGAACCTGAAAGAGCAAGCTTTCGTGCAACCTCAGGAAAGCGGATCTCGTAGCAAATCTCAAAACCAATTTTCAGGTTCTGTTTTTTTAGAATTATGGGTTCTATTGAATTACCCTTGGAAAAATACCGGTTCTCGTCCTTAAAGGGGTGAGTTTTTCGGTAACTACCTGCAAGAGTTCCTGATTCAAAGCAAAAGCCGAGATTGTAGTAAAAAATAGAATTACTAGAGTCTGAAAGGGTAGAATTTTCAGAAGCCGCAGGTTTCCTGCTGTCAGAAGTTTCTCCTGAAACGACTTTTTCAATTATAGAACCTAGGATAATACAATGATTGGCCTCGGAAAAACAGGCCAGGTTTTCAAGGAGAGGAGACGGCAAGGTCTCTGCTGCATGGTCAAAATACTCGTAGCAAAACCCTGTTGAAAAAACTTCGGGAAAAACAATAAGTTCGGCTCCTTTATTTACGGCTTCGAGAGCCATATGAAGGGCTTTTTCAAGGTTTTCCTGCTTTCTGCAATGAAGCACATCCATCTGGATACAGGCAACTTTCATGTCCGAACCACCAACCAACCATCAACAAACGGTTTGAACCCTGTTAATATAAGATTTCAAGTTTAAAGAAAATGAATTGGAAGAGATTAATTGGAATTAATTAATTGGTAGAAGTGAATTCAGATTTAAACAAGTAAAAATCTTCAGGGGAGCAGGGTAGTTTGCTTGCTCTTTGCTGCCAGGCCCTCAAGGTCAAGTCTGTGTTTTATCAGCCCTGCAAGCACTTCGTTCGCAAACCTGATTACTTCTTCTTTATTTTCCCGCATTTCGTATGCAGGATCATCGGGAGGTATCTCAATCTTCGTAATATCGGCTCTAGCTTTTTTCAAATGTGCATCCTGAGCTTCGCATACTATGCCAGGTTTTTCCAGGTACTGTTCAAGATGTTTTTGAGTGATTCCGATAAGCTTCAATTCTCTGCGGAAACAGGGCCTTTCAAATAACCTGGAGACAACATATACTCCCACAGGAATCCTGAAATCCAGGTTGATTTTAAGAAGCTGAGCCCTAAGAATAGAATAAATTTCTTCCGGATCAGAAAGTTCCGGAGACCTGGATTCCTTGCCCTTTTCGGATAAAGGTTCCATGGTTTTTTCAGGCAAGGCATAAATCTTCGAAGGGGGAACCTCAGTTTCTTCCAGAATTTCAAGGTCCCTGAGCGCCCTGAGATAGCCTGTAAGAATAAGGCGGTGCTCATCTATGCCTCTTGCATTCAGTTCTCTAGAAAGCCCACTGATTGAGAGCTGCTTGCCTTCAAGTAGTTCCAGGAGTTTAAGGTTGAGTTTTTCTTCCATCTGTACCGACATCATGTTTTATTGTTATTAATTCTTCAGGACTCAGGCTGGAAAAAAACATTATCTTCCAGAGCAACCGGACAAACAAGCCCGTGTTTTCCCGAATCTTTGAAAAGACCTGACCCTTCACTGTCTTTGAGGGAAGTAAGCAAGAAAATTGGAGGAAGTAATACACGATGTAACTATTCTGCATAATATAAAGCTTATGAGAGGGACTGTAAGGAAAAGTAGAGAAAATATAGGAAGAGAC
>DATMYS010000393.1:0-2753 GCA_035560835.1 Methanosarcina sp. | reverse complement strand
ACATAAAAGTTATCCTAATATTTTAGCGAAGTAAATCAAGCATATCCGAAAATTTGTCGAGCCTGAAATCGAAGCACTGATCCGTTTTCTTTCCAAGTCGCCAGTCTCCGTATGAAGCATAAGCAGTTTTCAATCCAAGTTTACGAGCAGGGGCCATGTCCCTTTTGATACTGTCTCCCACTACCAAGCTTTCTCCGGGTTTTATCCCGAGCGCCTCAAGCGCGAAAAGAAAATGTGAAGGATCTGGTTTTTTTGTGCCTGTAGTGTCAGCAGCCACAACAAGATCAAAGTAATTAAGAAGCCCGACTTTTGTAAGCCTTGCCAGGGCATGATAACTATCTGCATCCGTTATAATCACCAGCTTTAAACCCAGCTCTTTCAGCTTATCAAGAGTAGCCATTACATCTGGATAGAGTTCGAGATTTTGCAGTTTTTCCCGCTCATAGATCTCACAGCACTGCCTGTAGCCCTGAGCTGTAAAAACGTTTCTCTCCTGCATGTAGTCTCGAATATTTTCGTAATCTTCAAAACCGTAAACTCCTCTCAGGAAATACCTGAAAAGTTCCGAAGGTTCTTCGATAACATCTCCCTTCCAAATAAAAGAGAGAATTTCCCTGCAAGCTTCCAGTTTTGCGGCTACGAAATCAAAGAGAGTATTATCCATATCAAAAAGCACGGCTTTCAGAGCTCCGGGATAAACTCGCTCCAGGTCTTTCTGAATTATGTTCATTTCTTTTCGATCTCTTTCATTTTCTTAGAACCTGCCGTTTTTCCTAAATTATGTAAATTTCGTTTTTTCTTTCTCTGCTCTTCTTTCCGGAACTTTTCTCAAAGCTTTTTGGGGAGAGCTTATAAAAGCCATAAAAGACAGATGTATAGATTATAAACGAACAACGAATTTAAGTAAATACCGAGCGGGCATTTAAGAATCCGCAGGGTCTACTATAAAAGGCAGAACAGGAAATTTTGATATGAGTTCCGACGAACCAAAAGACAAAACCTTCAGAGAAGAAGGCGGGAAAGAAAAATCTGAAGAAAAGACGGTTTCCGAAGACATGTATGTTCTGAGTGATTCGGGGGATATAGGTAAGCAGGAAGTCAGTGACGAGTTCCTGGCAGCCGAACTTAACGAATATGGACTTGACCTTCTCAGAAGTGGTAAGCTTAAAGAGGCAATTGTGGCTTTTGATAAGGCAATCGAGAAGGATCCAGAGAATATAAACCTGTTAAACAATAAGGCTCAAGTCCTTGAAACCCTTGGAAAATACGAGGATGCTCTTGAGCTTTATGACAAAGCTGTCAAAAGCGATTCTGAGGATGCAGATCTCTGGAACAATATGGCTTTCTCCTTATCCCAGGTTGGTAAGTATGAAGAAGCTGTTAAAGCTTATGAAAAAGCCCTTGAGCTCAGACCGGACTATCCCAATGCATGGTACGGAAAGGCCCTGAACCTGAGTCAGGCAGGAGACTATGAGGCGGCTATCGAAGCCTATGAAAAAGTCCTTGAGGAACATTCCGATTATAAAGAAGCCTGGGTAGGAAAGGGTATAGCTCTGGGGCAAATGGGCAACTATGACGAAGCAATTCTCGCGTACGATAAAGCAATTGAACTTGATCCTAATTTTGCCGAAGCCTGGCAATATAAAGGCGTGGATCTGGACAGCCTTGGAAGTTACAGGCAGGCCTTAAAAGCTTATCAAAAAGCTGCGGAACTGGATCCTGAGAACGATGACGCCTGGAACAATATGGGGATAGATCTCGAAAACCTTGAAAAATACGACGAGGCAATTAAAGCCTTTGACAAAGCAATCGAAATCAACGCCGAAAATGCCGATGTTTGGTACAATAAAGGCTTTACCCTCAGCCAGATGCAGAGATTTGAGGAAGCCGCAGAAGCGTACAGGAAAGCTACACAGCTTGACCCTGAGTATTTAGAAGCTTATTCCAGTCTGGGTTTCGTGCTCGCTCAACTCAGACGCTTTGAAGAAGCTCTGGAGATTTATGAACAAGCACTCAAGCTTAATCCTGAAGCTGCAGACTCATGGTTCGGGAAAGCTGTCTGTCTGAGTTTCCTCGGACGGGAAGAAGAAGCTGAAGAAGCATACGGGAAAGCTGTAGAAATTGACCCCATATATGCCGAAGTAGGGGGAGATATTCAGTAATAGAATTTTCAAATAAAGCGGCCTATTCTTATCCAATTTTACTTTTTTCTTAAAATTCTTAAAATTTTATTTTAATTTTTATTTTCTTAGATCAAACGGCCTAAGGGGGGGGCTTAACGTGAAAATAGGAATCCTGTCGCAGGAAAAGAAATCATATTCCACTCGCCGTCTTGTGGAGGCAGGAAGAAAAAGATGGCATAAGATGCGGGTAATCGAAACAATGCGCTGCTATAGACCTAACTTTGACAGTTAAATAAAAATAAGTGCTCTCTTTTATGAAAAGCTTAATTTCTGTGATATTTTTAGCAAACATAAAAGCAAGGGTCTTGATCTCAACAGTTTACTAATCGGTTTGTTAAGCTACAAATTGCCTGAGAATTTCAGTATCAAAGAAGCTGGCAAATGGTTAAATCAGGAAGAAATCCTCGATATCTTAAATTTTGAAAGGTTCCATGAAAGAGTTCTTTACAGAAATCTTGAATTGTTAGGACATAACAGAGAGGATATTTTCTCTTATATTCTGGAGTCTCTAATCGCTTAATTATTCATATCGCATCAGCGATATGAATTTGAGGAGCTAAAACATACATC
>DATMYS010000392.1:0-4381 GCA_035560835.1 Methanosarcina sp. | reverse complement strand
AAAAAAGGACAAGAAAAGGAAGGGAAGAATAAGAGAAAAAGAAAAAGAGAAAACAGCAAGAATATAGAAAAAGGAGAAGAGGAAGAAATATGGAAGTCCGGTACATTTGCCCTACAGCTTACGATTCCAGTGTTTATCTTGTAAACGGGAAAGTCCTTATCGATGCAGGCATGAACAGTGACCTGATCATTAAACAGATCGAGAAATACATCAAACTTACAGACCTGAAACTAATCATCCTGACTCACTGCCATTATGATCATACAGCCGCAGCAGCGGCAATTGTAGAAAAGAGCGGGGCGGAAGTTGGAATACACAAAGCCGATCTTGAAGGTGTAAACGATGAATACATGAGTGTTTCCGTCCTTTTTGGAGAAAGAGCGCCTGCTGTTAAACCCACAATTACATATGAAGAAGGAGATAAAATTGACATTGGAAACGGTGAATACCTCGAAGTTATTCACACTCCAGGCCATTCAAAAGGAAGCATCTGCCTCTACGAACCTGTCTCAAAGAGCCTCTTTTCAGGAGATACAGTATTTTCGGGAGGAGGATTCGGTAGAATGGATTTTGACGGCTCAGAACCCGACAGGATGATTGGCTCCGTAGAAAAGCTTACTAAACTCGATGTAAAAACCCTGTACTCCGGCCACGGAGGCCCTACAGATAGGGATGGAAACAAGCAGATTATGGCATCATACACGATGCTGAAAATGATGATGGGAGAATAAAGACATCCGCAGCATGGAGTGAATTCCAACCTGAAAACAACGGCGGCTGTTCAAACCAGGTTTAGGTTTTGAGATTTTAGATATCAGGTTAGTGTTAGATTAGAATTGAAAGGGTCAGGAGCCCGGAAACAGAATATGGCAAAAGATACAGCAGTAAAAGAGGCAAATTCAACATTTCCTGAAGGAAACAGGAAATTCAGCAGGAAAAAATCAGATCGGGAAAATGATAGGAAGCCTGAAAGAGAGACGGATAGAAAACCGGCTGGAGAAATCACTGGCAAGAGATCCAGCTCTTTCGTTCCGAAAAAGGTAGAAACAGGAACGGAAGTAAGATCCGGAACAAATGCTGCGAGAAAGCCTGAAAAATCAGAATATTCGGAAGCCTCAGCAGAAAAAGGAAGAAAAGCGGAATCTAGATATGGGAATAAAACCGGAAAAAAGGAAAAAAAGCAGAAAAAAAGCTTTTCTTCATCTCTTCCTCTATCAAAGTTTCTTCCAATGAGTCCTGAAGAAGTAAAATCTCGAGGCTGGAAGGAACTTGACATTATCCTTGTTACCGGAGATGCCTATGTGGACCACTCCAGCTTTGGGACTGCAATAATAGGAAGAGTCCTTGAGAATGCAGGATTCAGAGTAGGGATAATTGCCCAGCCGCGCTGGGAAAATCCTGAAGATTTCAAGAAACTCGGGAAGCCCAGACTCTTCTTTTCTGTAAGCGCTGGAAATACGGATTCTATGGTGAGCAACCTGACTCCCGGACTTAAGCCACGGGATAAAGATGCATACTCACCAGGAGGCAAAACCGGACTTCGCCCTAACCGCGCAGCAATTATCTACTCAAACAGAATAAAAGAAGCCTTTCCTGATGTGCCTATAGTCCTCGGAGGAATTGAGGCTTCTTTACGGCGTATTGCGCATTACGATTATCTATCGGACAAGGTAAGGCAGTCAATTCTGGCTGACGCCCCTGCAGACCTCGTTGTTTACGGCATGGGTGAACTTCAGATTGTGGAAATTGCAAAAAGTCTTCAAGCCGGCAAGGATATTAGAGAGATCAGAGACATTCCTGGAACTGTCTGGAAGATGGAAGTCAAAACCTGGAAAGATCTTAAAGAAAAGAGCAAAAGAAAATCCAAAGAAAGGGATGAATCTGAAAATGTGACTGAGAATAAAGCTCAGGATGCATCTCTGGACACGGTCGAATTTTTTAAGGAATATATAGAAATCCCCTCATTCTCTGAAGTTTCTCAGGACAAAACAGCCTTTGCAAAGGCTTTCCGCATATCCTTCCTTGAACAGAATCCGGTAACTGGAAAAGGCATTATTCAACCTCACCCGAAAACCGTTATCGTACAGAACAGACCAATGCGCCCCCTTGCAGAAGCAGAACTTGATCATGTTTATGAGCTGCCATATACAGGTGAAACTCATCCTTCTTATACCGAGCCCGTACCTGCTCTGGAGATGGTAAAATTCTCTCTTACAACTCACAGGGGCTGTTTCGGAGGTTGTTCTTTTTGCGCCATCACCCAGCATCAGGGGCGCATGATTGCGAGCCGGAGTGTTGAGTCCGTACTGCGCGAGGCAAAGAAACTTACGGAAAAACCTGACTTCAAAGGCATAATCAATGGAGTCGGAGGTCCCACTGCCAATATGTACGGCATGGGATGCAGGTCCTGGGAAAAGAAAGGAGCCTGTCTGGATAAAGCCTGCCTTTACCCGCGTGTCTGCCCTGCCCTTGATACAAGCCACAAAAAGCTGCTTGAATTGATGAAACGCCTGCGTGAGCTTCCAGGAGTCAGGCAGGTCTTTACGGGTTACGGCGTACGTTATGACCTTGCCCTTGAAGATGAGGAGTATTTGGAAGAGCTCTGCGCCCATCATATCAGCGGGCAGCTTCGGATTGCGCCTGAGCATTTCTCGAGGCGAGTAACCGATGCAATGTCCAAACCCGGAAAGGAAGTTTATGAGAAGTTTGCAGACAGGTTTGCTGCCTTTAACAAAAAGTGCGGCAAGGAACAGTATATCGTAAACTATCTGATGTCTGGACATCCGGGCTGCACTCTTAAAGATATGATCGAGATGGCAGAGTATGTTCGTGACCATGGAGGCTATACCGAACAGGTTCAGGATTTCACTCCAACTCCTATGACAGTGTCGACCTGCATGTATTACACAGGACTTGACCCGTTTACAGGTAAAAAAATGTACGTTGCAAAGGATAGAAAAGAAAAAGCAATGCAAAGAGCCCTTATGCACTATAGGAGCCCTGCAAATTACGATCTTGTATATGAGGCTCTGGAAAAGGCAGGACGGCTCGACCTTGTGGGAAACGCTCATAAGTGTTTGATAAGGAGAAAAGAAAAACAGCGAAAGTGACGGGCAAGGCAAAAATTTGCAGATTTATAAACAGAAGTGAACTACCCCTCCCCGCTTCCTTCGGAAGCGAGGGAGGAGCTTCTTGCTTCATCCCTCGAACTACTGTTCGCAAGTCCACAAGCCCATCCCCATAGTTCCTATGGTGTCAGATAACTATAAGATTTTGATCTTGAAGAGAGAATTTTTTGATATTGATTGCGGCATTTATGTCTCTGTCATGCTTTGTTTTGCAATCAGGACACATCCACTCTCTAACATCAACCGTTAGATTAGAATTGTGATACCCACAAACATTGCATAATTTAGAAGATGGCTCAAATCTTCCTATTCGTAAGATGGTTTTTCCAAACAATTCGGCTTTATACTCTAATTTTGTTACAAAACTACTCCACGAAGCATCGGAAATAGATTGAGCTAGACAATGATTTTTAACCATCCCTTTAACATTCAGAGTTTCCAGTGCTACAGCTTGGTTCTCGCTAATCAGTCTAAAAGAGAGTTGATGCTGGAAATTATTTCTCTGATTGCTAATAGTTTCATGGATTTTAGAAAGATGCTGTCTAGCCTTATTTCTATTCTTAGAACCTTTAACTTTTCTCGATACTCTTTTTTGGAGAACTTTCATTCTTTTTAGAGAATTTTTAAGGTATTTTGGGTTTTCAACCTTTTCTCCACTTGATAGAACCGCAAAATCTTTGATGCCTACATCAATACCTATTGTAGTTGATTCTGAAAAGTTCTGCTTAGTAGGAATATCGTTTTCGTTATCTACAAGGATACTGATAGAATATTTTCCTGTACTTGATCTTGAAATTGTTGCGGTTTTAAGTTTGCCTTCAAACCTTCTATGAACGACGGCTTTAACTTCACCTATTTTAGGAAGCTTAATTATCTGCGTCTCAAAATCTACCGCGTAATGTTGAGGCATTTGATAAGATTGTACTGGATTTTTCTTAGATTTGAAATTGGGAAATCCAGATTTATCTCTAAAGAATTTTGTAAATGCGGATTCTACATTTACTAAAGAGGCAAGTAGAGCCTGTGAATTAGCTTCTTTCAACCATTCGTTAGAAGGTTTTATTTCATGGACTAAAATGTGCTGTAAATCAAACCTTGATATTGATTTCTTACTTTGTTCATAAGTTTTTATTTTCTGTTCTAAAGCCCAGTTATAGACAAATCTACAAGCACCAAAATGAACTTTTATCATTTCCTTTTGTTTTTTGTTAGGGTAGATTCGATATTTGTAGGCTTTTAACATACTATAGATT
>DATMYS010000391.1:0-2953 GCA_035560835.1 Methanosarcina sp. | reverse complement strand
CCGCTGCTCAAGAAGGATAAGCAGACCAGCCTGGAAGTTTTCGGTGGTTACATCCATACCTACAAATTTTGTGAAGCTGTTGAGGACAAAGTAGTGCTCGATTTAGTTTATGAATCACGTGACATTGACCAGCGTCTTGGCTCTGAGACAAAGATCGATGCATGGTTCGAGGCAAAAACCAGAGGTCTCAACGACTGGCAGAAAGATGAGCTTAAAAAGCATTGGGGCACTATGCAGAAAGTGCTCAGTTCACGCTCCCGCATGGAACGGGTGGTAAGTGACATAATTTTTGACTTTAGTGTGAAACCTCGCCTTTCCAGCGAACGCGGCAATGCCATTCTGGTAGCTTCAAGCATCTACGAAGCCTGCAAATACTTCACTCTGTTTCAAAAAACACCTTTCCGAGGCAAATGCGCCGTAGTAACCTCTTACAACCCCCAGTCTCAGGACATGACCAAGGAAGATACCGGCACTAACACCGAGACGGAAAAAGAGTTTATCTACAACACCTATACTGAGCTCCTCAAAGATATAGAAACCAAGCCAGGCATGACAAAAACCGAGACCTATGAAGAGAAAGCAAAGGATCTGTTCACTAAAGAACCGGCGAACATGAAATTGCTTATCGTTGTGGATAAACTTCTCACAGGCTTTGATGCCCCTCCATGTACCTACCTCTACATAGACAAGTCAATGAAGGATCACGGCCTGTTTCAGGCAATCTGCCGCACTAACCGGCTGGACGGCGAGGACAAGGAATTCGGTTACATTGTGGACTATAAGGACCTCTTCAAGAATCTGGTCAACGATAAAGGAACCGGAGCGCTCCAGGTTTATTCCTCAGAGCTTGACTACAGCGCTGGCGGCGCTAACCCGGAAATATTAATGCAGGACCGCCTGAAAAAAGGTAGGGAACGACTTGACAATGCTTTAGAGGCCTTGGCCATACTATGCGAGCCAGTTGAGCCACCAAAGGGAGAACTGGAACACATTCACTACTTCTGCGGGAACACGGAAATCCCAACTGACCTCCAGGAACATGAAACTCAACGTGCTGCTTTCTACAAAGCTACTGCTTCACTGATTCGTTCCTATGCCAACATCGCCGACGAACTGGAAGCTGCAGGATATAGCAGCTCAGATATTTCTCGTATTAAACAGCTAATGGACCATTATCTAAATATCCGCGAAATCATCCGCAGGGCTAGTGGTGAAAGCCTTGATCTGAAAGCTTATGAAGCAGATATGCGCCATCTTATCGACACTTACATCGAAGCATCCGAGCCCAGAAAGATTTCATCCTTTGAAGACATGCCTCTGCTGGACTTGATCGTAAAAACGGGAATTGACAAAGCCATCGCAACTCAGCTTGATAGATTGAAGGGCAAAGAAAATGCTATTGCAGAGACTATCGAGAACAATGTCCGCAGCAAAATAATCAAGGAACAACTAAACGACCCGGCCTATTACGAGAAGATGTCTGCTCTGCTGGAGGAAATTATAGCAGCCAGGAAGGTAAAAGCCATTGAATATGAAGAATACTTAAAACGGATTGTGGATCTGGTAAAGCAGGTGGAAGCCGGACATGAGGACGATATCTTCGAGGTGCTGAAGAAAAGCCCTGCTCTAAGAGCACTCTACAACAACGTGAAAAACCGCGGGAAAAGGTTCGAGGACCAGATAAAAGAAAACGGCGAATATATAGTACCCAGCGATCCGGCTCTTGACCTGGCACTGAGACTTGATGAAACAATAAAAAGGGTAAGGTCCGACGACTGGCGTGGTGTTGAACCTCGAGAACGGGTAATCAAGAAAGCAATTTACGATATCCTGAATGATGTAGACGAGGTAGAGCGTATCTTCATTATTATAAAAGCACAAAAGGAATACTGATGACCACGCAGATCGAACTCGGTGATATCACAGTAGACGTAGTTTTCAAGGACATCAAGAACATTCATCTGAGCGTGTATCCTCCAGCCGGCAGGGTCAAGATATCAGCCCCCTTGCGAATGAATATTGATACAATTCGTGTTTTCGCAATTTCCAAGATAGGCTGGATCAAAAAGAAACAGAAAAAAGTTCAGGAACAGGAGCGTGAAACTCCTCGTGAGTACCTGGATCTTGAAAGCCATTATGTGTGGGGAAAACGCTATTTGCTTAAAGTTATCGAAGTCAATGAAGCACCTTCTGTCGAACTGAAACATAAAAAGATTATCTTGCGAGTGCGGCCTGGAGCGGACGAAAAAAAGAAGCAAGCTATTATTGATGCGTGGTATCGTGAGCAACTCAAGAAAGCTGTGCCACCGTTAATTGCCATGTGGGAACCACTGCTGGGAGTGAAGGTTGAGCGGTTCTTTGTGCAACGCATGAAAACAAAATGGGGAAGCTGCAACCACAAAACACGTAATATTAGACTCAACACTGAACTTGCCAAGAAGCCAAAAGAATGTCTTGAATATACTATTGTACATGAAATGACACATCTGCTGGAGCCTACGCACAACGCTCGATTTATCACGCTAATGGACCAGTTCATGCCAAAATGGCAATTCTGCAAGGATAAGCTGAATCAATTACCGGTCAGCCACGAAAACTGGCTTTATTGATACAACTCCTGGTACCCAAATTACCAGCCTCTATCCCTAATGACTTATTTAGAGGCACATTCAAGTTGGCTCAATGACTTGCTTGCTTCATTTTTGTAAAATAAAGGCATTCTACGAACACTTCATTAAGTATTTATGTAAACTGTTCTGAACCGTAAAAGGAATCCATCTCGCTTTGGTTAACTGTAAACTAAAAATACTATGGTATACCTATTGAGGAAAAGTTTCAGAGAGCCACGGCGTAAACTCGGAAATCTTCCCGAAAAAGCCGGGTTCCTGAGAAAAAATATATGTAATATTTGTATAATAAATTGGAGCTTGCAACACAGGACACAATATTATAT
>DATMYS010000390.1:0-3293 GCA_035560835.1 Methanosarcina sp. | reverse complement strand
GAAATAGTATTATCAAGCTTATTTTGATTTTCCCAACTCCTTCGAGAAAAATGAAAGATAGGGCTTTCAGGTAGTAATAATGGAACCCGAGAAAATTTCCGAAGGCAGATTTGTTGCGTTTATTGATATATGCACAAACTCGATCAGGCTTTTTCTGGTTAGGGTCAATTCCAATGATTCCTACATACCTCTGACCAAGCAGAAAGAAACAGTCCGTCCAGGGGATGGGGAATTCAGATACAGGATTCTGCAGCCGAAAGTGATAGAACATGCAGTTGTTGTCTGTAAAAAGTTCATGGAACTTGCAAGGGCCTACAAGGCAGAAGAGGTTATAGCTGTGGCTACCTCGGCAACGCGAGATGCGAGCAATAAGGTTCAGCTTCTCGAAATGTTGAAAAAGGAGGCAAACCTGGAAGTTTGTACGATTTCCGGAACCGAAGAAGCTCGCCTCATTTACCCTGGGATTTCAAGCGGGCTTCGGCTTGGGAACTTAAAAGCTCTACTCATAGAGATTGGTGGTGGAAGTACTGAAGTATCAGTAGGGGACCAGAATCAGTGTTATTTTCTTCATTCCCTTAACCTTAAAGACCTTGAATCTAAGATGATGAAATGCTTGGGACTAAAAGTGCTGTGAAGGACCTATCAATCAACTCCGATTAAATAGCTCATACATTCCATCATAAAGATGTTGTCTCTTGATACAAATTTTTTATTGCATTTTCAATTCTCTGTCTAAACTCATCACTCTGGACTTTTGCCCAGGTTTCATGAAAGGTATCGAGTAATATCTGAAGTTCTTCTTCCCTGTAGATCTTGTAGGCTTCTACTTCCTTAAGACCTTCGGGAATTTTCTTTTCCCCGGAATATTTTCTTCCTCCTGAAAGGCCCCAGTCTCCGGTTTGCAGATATGACCCCAGCAAATCTATTGCAACCACAGCGTCATGCAAGTCTCCAAGGTGGTCCTGCAAAGCTGTGATTTCCTTGATCATTATCTCTGCTTCCTTTCCCAAAACGTCTCCAAAGAACTCAAGTGTATAGCGTAGTCCTTTGGACGCAATTCTCAATCTATGCAACCTCTCTATAGAGACATATGGTCCTTCTATCCATTCAGAATAGGCACTGATGTCTGCGAAACGGGCATAGAGGATAGAAGGAAGCACATCCATTACTCTATAAGGCAGAGCATCGTGTTTTGTAGTTGTTGTGGGCAGAGCCCAAGATTCAGAAATATCAAGAGATTCTGAGAAATCCTTTTTGAAATTGGTGTATCTTTCACTTTTCAGGTAGATGGTCATGTTTTTCCGGGCTTTTTTCCTCTCTTTAGCGAGCACCGTAAATAGGGGATCAAGATCATGTTCTTTCTCAGGAGGCAGTTTTTTAAGATATTCTTCAGCTTTCTCCCGAAAAACATCTAGATCCCTGACATCACTGAGTGCCGCAAGAGTACTTTTTAGTCCTTTCAGGTGAGGTTCAAGCTTTTTAGAATCAAGGTACGCTTCAAAGACCTTTGCAGCAGCTCTCATCCTGCGGATCGCAACCCTCATATCATGCAGGTCTTCTATACTTTTTCCCTTTCGGGTTCCTTTCTCATGGGCAAGCATTCTGGCAAATTGCTTGGAAAAAACCCTCTGAGCTACCACAGCCATTGAGTTTTCAGGTCTAACTACAAATTTCAGGTCCTCATTCTCTTTTTTAGTTTCTTCCTTTTTTTCGTTTTCTCCCTTGATTTCCTCGGCTTTCTTTTCAATAATTTCGGCTTCATACATCTCTTTTCTTGGTATGAAGAGGAGTTTTGTACCAAAAAGATACTCCCAGAGCTCGCGTCTCTTTTCTGCTCTTTTTACTGCTTTTTCCGCATCCCGTCCGATAATCTCTACTTCAACTGCTCCCTCGACTTGTCTTATTCTGTCTGGCAGGAGTCTTAAGTTCCCGTTTTTGAGGAGGTCAGCAATCCGGATAAAAGAAGTGAGAATAAGAGCTTTGTTCTTGATTTCTGGAGGTAACGCGATATTTGATTCTTCAAAAACTGAAGAAAGGTTCTTTACGCTGATTTCTGGAGACTGAAGTTCCATGATGAGAGCAAGCATCCTGAGTTCGTGGAGCTTTAACCCTTTTAGAGGATGGGTCAGGAGGATTTCCTTACCAATCTTGGATTTTTCTTCTGGAAAAACCGAGCTTCCGATGTTCTGGAGAAGAGCTGCAAGACCTAGTATTTTTCTCTCTTGCTGCCCTAACCTGTGATAGGGGAAAAGTCCATCAAATAATATGAGTGCATTATTCCTGATATTTTCTGCCTTCGCTTCATCTGTTTCATAGAGATCAAACAGGGTCTCAAGGGTCCACTCTTTGAAACCGATATTTTCCTGGCTTTTGTCTAGGTTGTAGCGCCCGGCATGGAAATGGAATTCTCTTGACTCATTATTTTTAGAGGTAAAAGGGAAGCTGAAAAGTCTTTCTTTTTCAAACCGGGAGTAAAAGGCTTCGAGTTCTTGCTCAGGAACTTTAAGGAGAAGGCTAACTTCTGCTGCATTCAAATATTTTTCAAGTGAAAGGAGAATTTTAGCCTGTTTTCCATATATATTTTCCTGGTCTGCAAGCTGCATACAAAAAGCTCTTTCCCTGAAGCTCAAAAGGGTTTTTTCCGACAGATTTTCTTTGAAGAGAAGGGCCCTTTCGAATTTAGAAAGTGGATCCTTTACAAGATGGTAATTTCCTAGAAGATATTCCGCAATAGCCTGCAAATCTTGGCGGGTCCCTTCAGTCTTCAGTTCAATTTCAAGTTCGCTGTAAAGTTTTTCTTTCTTTCCACTTTTAAGGCTCACATGATCCAGAGAAATTTCAGCTGTATGCCTTTCCCCTAGTTTCACTTGGCGCACAATTCTTTTTTGTTTAATTTTCATGAGTGGAAGCAGATCAAAGCCCGAGCTAAGTTCTAAAATTGTGTCCCTGATTCTGGCATCAGGACAGTCAAAGACAGAAACCTCTTCCGGTAGGAAACTGACATATTCTTCTCTCGTGTGCACCCCATCTTCGAGTCCCCCTAAGCTTTTGATGGTCAACCACTGTCCTTCTTTTCCCATCTCTTTCCGCAGCCGTAGAAAATAACCCTCAGCCATTAAAGCAGTTTTTTTTGTGTCTAGAAATGTATCTTCGATAAGTTGTACTGCAGCTTCGGAAAGGGAATAATCTCCGAGTTGAGATAGTGTTTCAAGATTTTTAATTTCTGCTTTATCCAGTACCAGAAACTTTGATTCAATTTCCATGTCCTCCCCCTATAATACTATAACATAAAC
>DATMYS010000389.1:0-3628 GCA_035560835.1 Methanosarcina sp. | reverse complement strand
ATAAAGTGAAAGAGTAATAAGCAAATGAAAAAAAACGTAAATATGAAAAATTTCGAAAAAGAGATACTATAAGCTTTACCTCAATAAAAAAGGGAAAATAAGAGAGTTCATTTTAAAGAGAGTTCATTTTAAAGAAGGTACCAGTCAGCGTCATCAACCGAAAGATCTTCTTTAAGCCCTACTTCTCTCCTTGGGAGCTTAAGAGCATCCGTAATCGCGTCTGAAAAGTCCTGAAGGTACTCTCGTGAGGAGAGGCTGTTATAGATAAAAGGCTTATCTGGCTGGATCATCTTCTGAATAGTTGATTCCCTGGGCACGATGTCGACTTCTATGTCAACCATTTCCACGGCATTTTCCATCGCAGTTCGGAAATCCCCAATACAGTAAGCTATTCTGTGTCTGTAGTTTTTTCTCGTCTTTTCAAGATAAGCGGCAAGTCTTTCGCTTTCCATTTTTATAAAATCTCGTTTAATCTTTGTCACGTTACATTTGCCCATCATAAAGCTGTAGTGCATAAACGGATATTGAGTATCAAGTTCCCTGGGGGTAATCCCGCAGGTTCCGAAGGTTACTATATGTACATCCTCAGGTTTTGCAATCCCGAAAATTATTCGATCGAATTTTTTGTGAGAGGGACTTTCATGGTAGGGTTTCCTTTTGGCACAGGGAACAAAAATACATAGTTCCCGATTCGGAGCCTCATATTCGTTCAGGACCCATTCATTAGCCTTTATCATATCCGGGTGATAAATTACTCTATCAGTGTCAAGGGGTTCTTCAGAACGCTCATCTTCAGGAATAATGGGTTTCATAAATGTCAAGCTAATTGAGCCTGGAAATCGTATATATAATTAACTAACTTCGGCAGCCGCAGGGCTTTATAAGCTTGAGAAATATCCTCGAGAATCCAGTCGAATATGAGTAAAATAATGAAAATAAGAAAATAAAACAAAAAGTTTCGTCGAACTTTAAGGAATAAAGCAGAGAGCGAAGAAGAGGTTGACAAAGAGTACCGAATAAAATAAGATTTAATGGAAATTTTGAAAATTGACGGGCAATCCCTTGCTGAATTTACTGCTTTAACCCGTCCACAAAGTCTTCCATTCTATCTAACGCCTTTCTAATGTCATCTATGGATGCTGCATATGCACAGCGCAGGAAACCTTCGCCTGCCTCTCCAAAAACATCTCCGGGGATTGCAACGACTTTCTTTTCGTCCAGAAGGCGCTCTGCAAACTCAGAGGACGAGAGCCCGGTATTTCCTATATAAGGGAAGGCATAAAATGCTCCTTTTGGTTTGCAGCATTCAAGCCCTATCCTATTAAAGCCTCTGACAATGAAATGCCTGCGTCGGTCATATTCCCGGACCATCCGCTCCATTTCATCTTTACCATGACGGAGTGCTTCGATTGCTCCAATTTGAGCCGTTATGGGAGCACAGAGCATGGAGTACTGATGGATCATCATCATTGAATGTATAATCTCAGGAGAACCCATTGCAAAACCGAGCCTGAGCCCTGTCATTGCATAAGCCTTGGAAAACCCATTAAGCATAACAGTCCGCTCTTTCATGCCCTCAAGGGAAGATAACGGAACATGCTTACCTTCGTAGGTAAGGCACTCGTAAACTTCGTCCGAGATAACAAACAGATCATTCTCCACAACCAGGTCAGCAATATCCTCAAGGCCTTCCTTTGACATGATCGCTCCTGTAGGATTGCTTGGGAAGTTGAGAATTATTGCTTTTGTCTTGTCCGTTATTGCAGGTTTGAGTGCTTCTGCAGTCAGACTAAATTCATCGTCCCTGTGGGTGGAAACGATAACCGGCTTACCTCCTGCAAGAACAACCGAAGGTACATATGCCACGTAAGAGGGCTGGACGACAATAACCTCATCGCCAGGGTTGACCACGGTCCTTACTGCTATATCTAGAGCTTCACTCACACCTGTTGTTATAAGTATCTCGGATGAAGGGTTATAGTCCAGACCATAACGCCTGTAATAGGTTCTGGTAAGTTCGTCTCTGAGTTCCGGAAGCCCGTAATTTGAGGTATATGAGGTTTGCCCTTTTTCCAGAGAATGAATACACATCTCGCGGATATGCCACGGAGTAATAAAGTCAGGCTCTCCTACACCAAGAGAGATTATATCCTCAAGTCCGGAAACCAGATCAAAAAAACGGCGTATTCCTGAAGGGGGAATTTCTTTCACAGCGTCGGCAACAAACTTAGAAGGATCACATGAAGGTCTCAAGCAAAACACCCGGTAAAAATTATATAATATATGTAATGCAAAATCGGATAGGGAAATCAGGCTCTGAACCGGCTCGTATCAAAATGATACTGGTAGCCTTTGAATTGTTTCAGGTTCATGGAGGATGACCCCATCTTCTTTATAGGTTTTCAGTACGAAGTGGGTTGATGTGCTCTGTACTTGATCAAGGGTTGCAATTTTCTCTGCTACGAAAAAGGCCACGTCCTTCATCGATTTCCCCCGGACAGTAAGGGATATGTCATAATTTCCAGATAGGAGCCTGACTGACCTGACTTCCGGAAATTTGTAGATTCTTTCTGCAATTGCCTGGTAGCCCTGATTGCGCTCGAGAGTAACCTTCAGCTCAATAACGGCATAAACATAGTTCTCCCCTACCAGATCCCAATCAACTATGGTTTTGTAGTGCCGGATAACTCCAGTCTCTTCAAGTTTTGCAATTGCCTGGGAAACCTCCTGTGCAGACATATCTATAAGGGATGCTATTTCCTCTGGACTCGTTCGTGCATCAGTCTCAAGAATTTCCAGTATATGTCGAATCTTTTCATCCATGTTGGTCACCGGCACAAAGGTAAGGGAATTTTACAAAGAATCCCCGTCTCCGGGGTAAATCAGATTTAGATTACTCAATTAATACAGCGTTTACAACTCCATCCTGTCCTGGTCTGCTTGTAACTTTCGCAGTTCCGAGAGGAGTCCTTATTACTGAGCCTTTTGTCAGAATGTTACGCCTGATGTAGTGCTTGTTTGCAACGTTGTCGAGAACTGTCTCAATGGGAGCAGAGGTGGTTTTTCCATCTTTTGGATTGGTTATGTTTGCAATATTGCACTGAAGAAGTCTTACCTTCCTGTTGCCTCCCATTGTGTGAACATTTTTCCTCTTTATTTCACTTATACGGGTTTCCGCAGATTCACGGCCCATTTCAAATTTGCGCTTCCCGCGGGCAGCAATAACTTTCCCACCGGTCACTTTTCTTCTGGAGCTACCTTGCCATCTCATTTTAAAACCTCATCGTGTATTGAAATTATAATCAATGCTTATTTTAATGATTATTTATGTATTTTCCTATTGTAATTCTATACTTTCCAATTGTAAATATACTGTAATCCTTATCTGGTGATCGCGTTAGGGCATAAGCATACTTATCGCTTATTGCTCTTATTATATATTAATTTGTTAGCAGAAGTACCTAATTAGCATATTTGCTATGGACTATTCAATACAAATAGAATCGTATAAGAACTTTACGATCAGGTAGCTAGAAAAAACTCAATTTTACATCCTGCCTGCATATGTAAAGGAGATTAGATTAGAGAGTGTAAATACAGATACAGAGTTGTAAGTATAGATTAATAG
>DATMYS010000388.1:0-2317 GCA_035560835.1 Methanosarcina sp. | reverse complement strand
ATATGAAATTAGGGGCATATATTTCCTTTATTCTTGTTTACATTTTCTTCAAACCAGTCCATAAGTGAAAAAGCCAGGTTCCTGGAACTCTCAAAAAAGCTTTCCTGGATGTAGATTTCCTTTTCAGACTGGATATATTTTCCTGGAACAAGATCGTACCCCGAATCCCTGATCAGGTTTCTTACCCACTGCCTGTCAGCCTCAGGGTGAAATTGCAGCCCGAGAACCTTTCCATTGTAAATAAACCCCTGATTCGGGCAGGCCTCGCTTTCAAAAAGCTTCATTGCGCCGGCTGGAATCTCAAAAGTGTCCCCGTGCCACATAAAACCGGTAAATTCCGGAAACATGCAGGATGGAAGTTTCGAATTTTTGATCTCGCTCAGGTTTTTTCCTTCCATAGCTTGTACAGTATGCCAGCCGATTTCTTTATACAGGTTTTTTGTAACTTTTCCGCCCAGCACGTCAGCAATCATCTGAGCCCCAAAACAGCTGCCAAGCACGGGTTTGCCTGTTCCTATCGTTTTTTTAACAAATTCTTTTTCAGTTTTTAACCAGGGATATTCGCCTTCCTGATAAACGCTCATGGTACCCCCCATTATCAGGAGCAAATCGAATTCCTCAGGGGCAGGAAAAAAAGCGTCTTCGTTGAGCAGGGTTTTCGTAAGTCTATGTTCTTTTCTGGCTATCCATGTCCCTATATTTCCCAGGGTATCATTTTTCAGGTGTTGTAGACAGTGAATTCTCACGGGTGTTTCCCCTTGAAGTAAATGGAGCAGAAACTGCTCTTTTTGAATCAAACTTTAAGTTATGCTTCAGGCCAGGCTCAAATCAAGCTTCTTTAGCAGCTATTTGTTTTATGACGCGTTTTTAACTGAGCTTAAGGAGCTTTAGAGTCCAGGTTTCTGGCAGTTTCAAGCCAGCTTTTTTAGCCATTTTTTTATACTTCTTATCTGTATGCTTCATTTTGAAGCCTGCTTGAAAGTCCTCTATTTACAGGACTTTCTTTGATGAAAGCTTCATAAAATAAATATCTGACTCTAAATATCTGACTCTAAATATCTGGCTATCTGACTCCGGTTCGGCCAATAGATTCATTAATATACTATTGTGTTAAGAGATCACGTAAACATCCATAGTAAGTTGCCGAAAAAGATTTCATTATCAGAAAGCAGATTATCCGCAAGCAGAAAATGGGAGTTGATTCTTATATCTCATCCAAAAACCGTAGAGGAAATGATTGATTGTTCAGGGCCTATAGAATGTGAATTATTGCCCAGACTTATTCATGTGACCGAAGCTGCTGCCATTGCCGCAGCGTACCAGATGGGGCGTGGGAACAAAAGCTTTGCCGACCAGGTGGCAGTTGCCGCCATGCGAAGGATGCTTAACAAGCTTGATATGAAAGGCATAATCAAGATCGGAGAAGGAGAAAGGGATGAAGCTCCTATGCTTTTTATCGGGGAGCATGTAGGAACAGGAAAAGGAAATCTTGAAGTCGATATTGCAGTCGACCCGCTTGAGGGAACAAACCTTACTGCAGATGGTGGGCCTGGCTCGGTTGCAGTCATGGCAATGGCGGAAAGAGGTGGAATTTTCCACGGCCCGGATATTTATATGGACAAGATCGTTGTCGGACCAGATGTAGTACGTTATGAAGAAGAACACCCTGATGAAAGGATTGACCTGGATGCCCCTGTCAAACACAATCTTGAAATAGTCGCAAAGGCTCTCGAAAGAAGTGTTGAAGAGCTTGTTGTCGTAGTGCTTGACCGGCCAAGGCATGCCCAGAAAATAACCGAGATTCGGGAAGCGGGCGCCCGCGTAAAACTGATCAGTGATGGAGACCTTATGCCTGGGGTTTCAACTGCAATCCGGGGGTCAGGTATTCATGTGGTGATGGGTGCAGGCGGTTCAGGCGAAGCCGTGCTCACAGCGGCTGCAATTAAAATCCTTGGCGGAAAAATCCTTGCAAGGCTTGTGCTTCCCACGGTTGCAAATGGAAAAAGCCAGGATAAGATTGATGAAGAAATCGAAGAAAAAATGCCAAGGCTCGAAAGAATGGGAATTACCCTTCAAAACATCAATGATATCCTCGATACCGACAAGCTTGTTCCAGGGAACGATGTGATCTTTTCAGCATCAGCTGTAACTCCCGGCCATTTTCTGCGAGAAGTCAACCTGTTCGGCGGCGGAGACGCGAGGGTACACACAATTTCTATGGGTGCATCCGGAGCTGTCAGGTTTACGGATAGTATCTATATAAAAGATAAGCGAGAGACTCCTCTCTACCTGTAAATCCTTTTATTTTCTTTTTCAC
>DATMYS010000387.1:0-8704 GCA_035560835.1 Methanosarcina sp. | reverse complement strand
ATATTACTATAAGTGGTACTATGGTTTAAAAATTTTAAAAATTAGACCTATGAATTCGAAACTTATTTCCTGAACCAAGAGTTCTGAAAAATCAAAAAGTTTCTATTCGTAAACTAACTTTATGCAGATACGCCTGAAGTATACTCCTTGCAGACAACCTTGTAGCCTTCAAATTTCAATTTTAGATCTGGCGCGTTGAAGCTTATTTCAGATCTTTTGACAGGATAAATGCCCAATGAAACTAGAAGTCTTTAGTAACTATTCAACCTGTAAAGTAACATTGTATAATTAGAAAAAGAGCCTGCTGTAATAAGACAGGTAAAGTAAGAGGATCTCAAATTAGCTTTTCAAATCTCTAATCTAATTTGATACTCATTTCTTTAAAAGTATCTCCCAAATGAGTTCTTATCTCCAACCTTATTTTGCATTTCTGTTAATACCAGAAGTTGATATGCTATGAAACTCAATAGAGAGTAGAGTTTTCTACTCTGATTTCTTACTCTTCTGATATCGAACTTTACTGTACCTTTAATATGTCCATGTATCTTTTCACATTCAGCTCTCTTTTTATACTGATCATCAAAAGCCTCATCTTTAATATTCTGGTTTCTCAGGTACATTCCTACCTGTTCTTTCCTCCCAATCTCATATAGAAATTTGAGTTTGTCTTCCATTGGTGCATGAATATCTCCACCGATTTTCCATTTTTTATTTATCCAGTGATTGATTCTTTCCTCTTCACCTTCTTTGTTTATTACGGCATTTGAAGCGTAGGAGATAATCGGTTTTGCATTCAGATGATACCAAATATCACAATGATTTAGGAATGAATCATAACCACCATCTGCAGAATAAAATTCCAGATTAGCATGCATATTATTTAGAGCTTCAATATGGTTGATAAGTTCGGGAGAATCTCCAGCAAGTCCTTTTGTATGAGTCATGAAAATAGGATAAGTTCCAACCATTGTAATATGTGCCTTATCCATTTTGCATTCATAATGAGGATTATAATCAGCATGTTTGTCGTATCTTGAAGCTTCAAGTGGAGTAGAATCAATTTTAGCTTCCTTTTCCGCAGAAAGTTTGAGAATTTTCTCACCTATAAGCATCATTATCTCATTGACTCCTTTTTCTCCAAGTCTGTACTTTACAAAATGATGAAGAGTTCCATCTGAAGGAAGTTTAATCTGGCCATTTTCATCATAAAAAGAAAGCAGGATAGCTTCTTCTTCTGTTAAGGAAGAAATAGTTTTATCATATGGGAGTTTCCTGAAACATTTCACAACAAACAGTTTTATCATAGAAGAAACACTGTACTTAAAGTGCCAACTTTTGTTGGTGTAAAAAGTACGCTCGACGTGCTTTGCAATATCGTCAATGCAAAGAAAGTACAGGAATTGGCAAATTGAAGTACTTTCTCTGCTTAGATAATTATCGAAGGAGTCCTCGAAGAGGACTCCTTTGTATAACATACTGTTTTTCGACATGAGAAAGGCATATCAGGTATTGTTTAAAGTTGCCACTATCAAACAGAGACAAGTAATATCAGAGTTAGTGGAAAAAAGAATAAGTTTTTAAGGCAAAATTCTAATTTGAGAGTCTCAAGTAATTACTCGTTTTCAATGCCTACGGTTTCTCCTACCGAAAGCATAAGTTCTCCATAGAGCAACTTTTCCAGGGTTTCGGCTACATATTTCCTTTGCTGGTATTTCTGGATATCCTCATGCATCCTGAGATCAGAATCAACCTGGACTCTCACAAGAGCGAAATGAAAGGCTTTTTCATTCTTTATTGGGGTAGTATAGAACGCTTCCAGCAGGTAAGGGAGTTTGAGGGGATCTTCTATAACTTCACTTAAAAGCAGCATTTCTTCAGGAATATCTTGATAATGTGAGGATATATCTTTTTTCCCTGTAATAAGTTGCAGGTTTTTTTCGGAATATGTTTTCTCAAAGATAATAATTTCACCAAATATGCTTCCCACCTCTTACTCAAATTAAGTTTCGAATTCCCTGAGCAGTTCTAAGGATAAACTGCCGGTATCTACTGACTAACTAGCGGCCTGTAAAAGGGAAGAAGAAGGCTTCAGGCCAGCATTCCCTTTACGATAACGTCAATAGCGTCGTCTTCTTCAAGGCCGCGGGCCATGAGGGTTTCGACTTCCTTTTTGTCCACACAACCGATTGCAGCCTCGTGGGTTACCTTGGCCAAAGGATTATCGACACGTATAATTGGAATAGCTTCGGCTTTTGCATTGCCCTGGATAACCTCCAAGCAGTCTACGTGTCCTCTGGATCTTGGGGCATGACCTTCAGTAATTCCCCTGAACTCCGACTCCGCATTTTCGGTAATTGCCAGTCGGCTTTTGATTACACTTCTGGCGTTTTCCCCATTAAGAGATACTTTTTCCAGGATTCTTATTTTGTCATCCTTTTTTCCATAAACCTTGGTAACCATTTCACAGATAGAGTCTTTTTCGGCGTCTACGTCATAGTCGAATTCGAGAGATCCTACCCTTCCCGAGACCAGTGAGAAATTATTGTAATAACTGCCACCTTCCTCTATCTTTACATGGGCTCTCGGAATCACCTGAGCTCCTCCATGTGGTCCGTGGAAGTGAGTTTCTGTGTACTTTAACGAGGCATTCTTCCCTACAGCCATTTGAGCTTCCATACTATGAATAACCTTTACAGCATTAGGGAATGTACAGTGAGCAACGAGTTCAACAGCCGAGTCTTCTTCGGCTACGAAATTCATCTTTATTTCCTGGAGTCCGTCTTGAGGAATAAGCCCAAAGCAAAGGTGGACAGGAAGTGGAATTTTGTACCCTTTCTTTATTGTCATTTTAACGTCCACTCCATGTTCGGTCTCCTGGGTTTCGAGCACAATTCCTTCCATCCCGTTTGCATTAAGCACTTTGTTTCCACTTATCACAAGGCTTCCAAGCTCATGGTTATGCAGAACTGCAGCATCTCCACCAGATGCCGAATAGGCTGCATCCATATCTTTGATTTCGCTGGAGAGCGTATTAAGAGTTATCTGGCTCATTTTCAGGCCGCCTTTGGTGGGGATACTCTGCTGTCGCACGGTATGCACCTGTTTTTGAAAAATTCACTGATTTCAAGAGGGTCTCCGCTCCTGAGAATGACCCCTTCGCACATAAGGGATGCTTTATCGGAAGCAGCTGCAATTTCTTTCCTGTGTGTTATTACAAGTACCGAGGAGCCGTTTTCCTTAAAAGTCTGGATCAGATTTACAATTTCCTTTAAAGAAACAACATCAATTCCGGAATCGGGCTCGTCGAGAATTGCAAGCTTCGGTTTCATTGTAATTATTGAAGCAAGTTCTATGCGTTTTCTTTCGCCTCCACTGAGCGCCTCGCCAACTTCCCTGTCCAGGTATTTTTCAGGTTTAAGATCGACTTTTCTCAGGGCCTCTTTCAGCTCTTCTTCAGTAACGCCTCCACTGCCTTTTGCCCCGATTGCCAGGTAATCCCTGACTCTCAGCCCTTCAAAGCGGGCAGGTTCCTGCCAGGCAAGGGTAATGCCTTTCCTCGCACGTTCTGTTATTGAAAGTTTCGCAAGATCTTCCCCATTAAAGATGAGGCTGCCTTCATCCTGTTCATAACCCTGGAGTCCCATAAGGGTATAGGCAAGGGTACTTTTTCCTGCACCATTTGCACCGATAATGCTGTGAATTTCCTGGTCGCCTACCTCAAGATTGACCCCTCGCAGGATTTTCTTCCCATCACGGCTCAGTACCAGGTTTTTTAGAGATAAAATATACGACACCTCTAGAAGTTTTTTAGTATTGGCCCTGCAGCAGATCCTTGCAGTGCTGCAAATCCTTAACGGTATTTACGTTTATTGCTAGTTTGGGATTATCAAGTATCAGATTAAAGTCTTCCTGTTCGTTTCGGATTTGAAGGCTGTCCAGAATATTAATTCCTGCCGGCACTATCAGCTTCCCATCCTTGTTAAAGACCGTATCCGGCCTGATTCCGGCTCCTTTGCAGACATTGATAGGCACATATACCGAAAGTGCCGGCTTTCCTTCTTCCTTATATTTCTCAATTACCGAATCTATAAGCTCAGGGTTTATCAGGGGAAGATCTGACATAATAATCATTACAGGCCCAACTGTTTCTGCTGTTTCTACCGCATGGATCATATCCCCTACATAGTTTCCGCCAAAAGTCCTGATTACACGAACTTCTCCTTTGTAGCGTTCCTGGATCATAATTTCGGTCCTGGGGGTAACAGGTGAGACCGCTACGAAAACCCTATCTATATTTTCTGAAGCCCTGAGGGTATCTATCACATAAGTTATAAGTGGTTTTCCAAGCAGTTCAACACATGGCTTTTCCCCCATTCCAAGTCTCTGTCCGAATCCCCCTGCCATTACAATAGCGTCCATTTTAAACCTCCCATGTATCCGTATGAAAGTTTCAGGAGAACTGCGAGAATAATGAGCGCAGTTACTCTACCAATTTCGTTAGCAGTGCCAATTCCGTCGCCATTTAAACCGCCGAAATGAGCATAACTTCGGTTAAGAATCACCAGAGCCGAGATGCAGGCTCCCAGATAAGGCAACAGTCCTATCCACCCGAAAGGCAGAAAGCAAACGATGGCCCCGAATACAAATCCAATCAGAAAATTCTTTCTGGTTGCTCCGCTTATAGTCATAGCTCCCAGGCCAGGATAAGCCTGTTTTTCCTGTGGAGGTATGGGCTTTCCAAAAGCAGCAATAGTTAGCATGGACTGTTTTGCACTGACCTCTGCAATAAACATTGATGCAAACATTAAAGCTGGAAGGTTAGCCCCGAAAACAGCATATCCTTCTTCCTGGACTGACCTTATCGAACCGTACAGAGTAAGTAACAACAGAATGCAGAAGGATACACCTCCTGTCCCGATGGTCGTATCTTTCAGGGCCTTGATTTTCTTCTCACGTGACCCATGAGCCATAAAACCGTCCCCTATGTCCGTGACTCCATCGAGATGGTTAAAGCCTGTAATGTAATATATGAATCCCATGATAAGGACTGCAAACACAGGCTCGGGAATGATTACCTGCCCTATGTATGCAATTGCCCCTATCAGAAGCCCAAGTACGGCTCCCACGACGGGATAGAAGTAGATCTTCTTCATTAGCTCGTCAATTCCTTCCATGCTGATCCCCACAGGGATAGTGGACAGGAAGCCAAACCCCGATTTAAAAGCAAGCAAATATGAATTCATCGTGAACCGCCTGTTTTTCAATCCTTTCCTTCTTTCAGTCCTTTCCGGTAAATTCTGCCATACCTCTTGAATACATATTGGAAGAGACGCCTCCTATAAGGCCCCCGATTACGTCATCCATAAAAGGCCCGAGCTTTGCAAGGATTCCGGGCTTCTGTTTGTCGAACCTGACAAACTCAAAAGCGCCCTTGGAGCCGCTGATATAGGTTGCAATACTTGTACCAAGCACTTCGTCCGCAATTATAAAAGTAAGGTCCTTTTCATAGGAACTTTTGCTGAGATTCGGAAGGTTTCCTGCCCTGCCTTCTCGCTCCAGCAGAACCCCGGAATAGATTAGAAGGCAGAGGTTTGGATCCGAAAGTGCGTACTTGAGTTCCCTTTTAAATAAAGCGTCGGCTTTCTCCCTGGTCTCAAGCCCTGGATGAGGGACATACATTTCCAGAGCCGTATCAGCAAGGTCCTGAATACTGATGCCCTCTTCAGCAAGGACATCAAGGATGTTGATTGTAGCTTTTTCTTCTACTTTATCAGGCTGCCCTTTTTTCAGGTCTCTTTCCTCAATATCGGATAACTTCATATGATCACTTCGGGGTTGTTAAAACGATTTTATTAGCTTTCGAAAATATTCAATGCTATACACTGGCTTTTCTCAGAACCCATGTTTCCATATAGAATTCGGATTATCTCAGGAATCGGGATCTGGCAGGCAAAGGAAGGGTCACGGATGCAGGTATATCCCTGCTAACTGAATTACTGCCGCACAGGCAGCAAGCGAGAAGCCTGAAGCAATTGCTATTAATTGGGATACCCTTTTTATATCTTTTACTTCGGTCGGGGGATATAAGGTCCCAAGTATATAAGTATCGGGTTTTTCAAGTTTGACTCCGAGCGCTCCTGCAGTAGCTGCCATAGGATAGCCGGAATTGGGGGACGGAGTTTTCATTCCATCTTCAAGGGCACTCTTTACGCTATTTAGGGGGAAAACTTGTCCCTTTTTTTTGGGGAGCAGACTCAATATAAGGGCTGCCGCAAGAATGAATATAACGGAGATACGGGCAGGGATCCAGTTCAATACGTCATCGGATTTCGCTGAGAAGTATCCAAGTTCCCTGTAGGGTTCGGTTTTGTACCCAACCATCGAATCCAGAGTACTTATAGCTTTAAACGCATATGCCGCCACAAGCCCGAATTCCCCGAAAAGGGCATAATAAAAAATGGGACTCAGGATGCCGTCAACATAGTTTTCGGATACAGATTCAATAACTGCGGAAGACATCTGGGTCCTGGTAAGTTTTGAAGTGTTCCGGCTTACATATATCGGGAGCAGTTCCCGAACTTTCTCAAGCCTGTTTGCTTCAAGATGTCCGTAGATCTCCCTTGCAGGGCTGAGCAGGCAGTTAATAGCAAAGGTGGCTTTCAGGAAATAAGCCTCTATAAGAAGGGCAAGCACTCTTGGAATTCCCGGAAGGGCTGCGATGTAAAGCACGGAGTAACCCAGCAAAGCTGCGAAAAAGACACAGCAGAGAGCCATTGCAACTCCATAGATTTTCCTGTGGGTCTGAGGAGCCGCATTTTTTAAAACATTGATTAATTTTCCTATCCACACGACAGGGTGTACGGCAGCAGGCGGCTCCCCAAAAAATATGTCTATAATGGCTGCAAGCAAAAGCACCAGGGCAAGATGCCCGCTGTCTGGCACAATCATAGGATAGGCTCCATCACTTTCTTCCAGGCAACTTTTACAAGTTCGTCCGTATCTCCTTCGTGCATAAGGCAGTCAAGGATTTTCTGCGCAGTTCCCGTCTTGTGAACCAGATGACAGTCAACGCAGCTCCAGACTTTTCCACCTCTTGAGCTCTGGATCCATTTTCCTCCTGTGCGCTCATCTTCACAGGGATAGAATGGGCAGAAGCAGAAGGTACAGTTCTGGCCTTCAAAGTGGCAGGGATAGTATTCGCAGGTTTTCCTGCTTCCAATGCCTTCTTCAGAAGCCTTTTCTATTACATTCTGCAGCTCTTGTTTCGCCTGGTCTCTGCCCCACTGGGTAATTACATCCCCGATTGCGGCAATCAGTCTGTTGTTTTCTTCGGCAGTCCGGACTGCGAGCCTTATGTAATCCTTTCCAAGACCATGAAGGGAGGAACAGTCCCTTATTAGGACTCCGCGAGCTGCCAGACGTGCAGTTAATTCCGTTGAGTCAAGCATGAATTTGCTGATATTAACTAAGATAAAGTTTACATTCACTTCCCCGGCTTTAAAACCCCTTATCCTGTCGAGTTTAGCTTTAAAATTCTCTCCTTCTTCCCTGATCATAGCCCTAGCTTTCTTTAGGTATGGATTTTCAATCCCGCCTTCGACACTAAGAAGGGCGGTGGCTACAGCGTTTGCCACGGTTCCGAGGTTCCAGGAAAGCCTGGCAGTATTCAGGATTTCAGCCACTTCAGGGGAAGCTATTCCGAAGCCCATCCTGATTCCCGGAATTGCAAAGTCCTTTGTAAGGGAACGCATGACAAAAACGTAATTATTGTTTGCTGCAAGGTCTGCAACGCTCTGTGCAGGATCAGAAAGCTCGATAAAAGCCTCGTCCACGAAAAGAAGGGTTTTATGCTCAGTGCAGCGTTCTGCAAGAGCTTTGATTTCTTCTCGGGTGCGGAGTTTCCCGGTCGGGTTATTGGGGTTGCAGATGAACAGGATTTTTGCTTTTTCCAGAAGCTCGTCAGGAAGTGTTTCAACTTCGTCTTGGCTGGGGTACTGAGGTTCTGCTCCCATAATACGGCACTGCATCTCGTATTCCCCGAAAGTAGGCCAGGGCAGAAGGACAGTATCTCCTTTTTCAACCACGCATTCCACTACAAGTCTGATAATTTCCGTTGAACCATTACCTGGAATTATGTTTTGGGGAGTTACGCCAAGCCCTACAAATTTTGCAGCCGCCTCTCGAAACTCAGGATACCTGTTGTCAGGGTATTCGGTAAGTTTCTTAAAACCAGTATTAAGAATCTCATCAAAGTTCAATCCGCTTTCCGGATGCTCAAAAGGATTTCCCAGAGGATTAAAGTTTGCACTGAAATCAAGAATTTCGCTTTCAGGAATCCCATAAGTCTCAGATGTTTCCTGAATCAGCCCTCCATGCCTGCAGGGCTTCAGGTCCAGTAGATGTTTCCTTAAAGGTACACTTCTTTGCTCGGACACGGTAATCGCAAATATTAGTGTGAATCATGTATATTAAGCTGCTTATTATATTATTCAACGTAAACTTACCTTTATTTGCTTTACAATTGTTTGATTGCGAAAACTTAGGCTTTCGGAATCCATTCTACTTTATTTTACAGACTAACTATATTAATCCCATTTTTAAAGCTTCCATTTTTTGCTGGCTTCAGATAGCATCGAAAAAGTAAAATAGCTTGCTTTTAACTATTACAATCCAGAAACGCTAAAAAGCTCCAAATTATGCCTTA
>DATMYS010000386.1:0-2066 GCA_035560835.1 Methanosarcina sp. | reverse complement strand
ATAAAATTTGTTAAATTATTCATCAAATGCAAAACTGGAATGTGATATCGATTTCAATTTAAACACTAAACATTTGGGTTTGAGTTTTTCCGCCGAAATCGATATCAGCAGCTCAAAATCCTTAACCGAATACAAATGGATGTTGTTTTAATTTAGGATTCCAACCTGTAGAAAGCAGGCCATATCAAACAAGAGTACAAAAAGGATAAAGAAAAAAAGATAACGGAAAAAGGATAAAGGAAAAGAGTTAATTAGCAAAGAAAGCTTTCCAGAAGGGATCTTCTGCCGGAACTCTCAGTTCCTGTAAATCTCCATTTTCTCTATTTATAACTCTCTCATCGGGATTATCTGTTACATGACCTATGACTGTTGCAGATATCCCTTTTTTCTCAAGATTTTCAATGATAGAAGCCGAACTTCCTTTCTCAGCTGCAATAAGTAAGGAACCTTCAGATATTGCTTCAACAGGGTCTATATTCAAATTCTTGCAAACCAGCCTTACTTCTTCAGGATAGAAAAAAAGATTTTCATCAATTATCATTCCGACATTACTTGCATTTGCTATTTCAAAGAGCCCGCCTATAACTCCTCCCTCGGTTGCATCATGCATTGCTGTAACTTTTCCACTGCTAAAAGCTGTGAGCGCATCCTCAACTACAGTTATTTTTTTGCAGAAATCCTTCGCTTTTTCCAAAATTTTTACATCCATTTTTTCAGAAAGCTCTTTTTCCCTGAATACTGAAAGAATTCCTGTTGTCTCGATTGCAGGTCCTTTTGTAAGGATTATCTCATTTCCAGGTTTTGCCATTGCGGGAGTTATATATTTGTCTTTTTCAGTCATTCCAAAGACAGTGATGCCTCCGATTGTGGGTGCTGAAAAGCCTGGATAAAACCCTGTATGTCCTCCTATGATTGCGATACCAAGCTCCAGTGCAGCTTTGTGTATGGAATCGATAATTATTTCCAGGTGACTATCCGGTGTTTCCGGGGGAAGCAAAAGTGTATAAGTCATAAATTCAGGCTTTACTCCCATTACAGCAACGTCACTTGCACCTATATGCACAGTATACCATCCAAACATTTCAAGCGGCTGACCCGGGATTGCAAGGATGGGGTCTTCAGCTACCACAAGAACCTTACCATTTCCGATATCAATTACTCCGGCATCGATCCCGTTACTGGGAGGAGCAACTATTGAATTATTTTCTGCTCCAAGTCTCTTTGAAACAAAAGAAGTGAATTTGTCGGCATCTATTTTCCCGATATGAGTCTTACTTTCACTTCCGCTTTGTACATCGTTTTGGGAGTAACTGCGGTTCTTATCTGAGGTTCTGTTTTGATTCATGGTATCTCCTTGCAAGTTCACATATTTGTTCTGCGACCTCAAGCGGATCTTTGCCCACAAGCACACTCACAGGCTCTTTTCCGATCGCACCTGTTTCGTAGAAAATCTTGGGAACTTTTCCCCCAGCAGCCCGAATAGCTTCCGCAACTTTCCAGGGCATGGATGACCCTTCCAGATCTTTTATCTCCTCAGGTTCAAAACGCCGGTCTATGACTGAAAATACCCAATCTTTTTCCTTGCAGTAGTTTTTCAGAAAATCGACGATTTTGGGGTCATTTGCAAAATCTATTGCAGCCCCTATTTCAGGATCCTTTTTTTGGATTTCCAGAATAAGACGTGCCACGTGGCTGGAAGCTCCTAATTTTATTTTTCCAGCGGCTTTTGGAAAGCCATTAACTACGGAAATCCTCCCATCGACTGCAAGAATATCTTCAGGAGTGCTTGATTCTTTTGATGCATAAACAAAATTCGTTCGAACTTCGGGAATTAGAGATGAAAATTCTATACAACTTTCGATTTGTTCCAGGCCAAGATATAAACGCCCAGTCATATTTATTTTTTCTATAAGATCCATAAATATTACAGCCTCTATAGAAGTTGATTCTACGAACAATTCTGTTAGCCCACTTGTGGGTTGGAACTGCCACAACTCGGTAAATGGAATGAAAGCAATTTACAGAAAAGTTCACAATCGTGAACTGGAATTTTATTAAATATATAC
>DATMYS010000385.1:0-2663 GCA_035560835.1 Methanosarcina sp. | reverse complement strand
CGGAAAAACTCAAACCCAAATGTTTAGTGTTTAAATTGAAATCGATATCACATTCCAGTTTTGCATTTGATGAATAATTTAACAAATTTTATGAAATCAATGCAATTGATAACGATTTTTCCTTAACCGATGACCAATGAGATATTATCTAATGATAGATGAGTGAGCCTTGCAGTGTTATGCGGTATATTGGATGTGGTGGCGCGCAAACAAACCGGAAACGGCTCTTGCATGAAGCGGCACACTATTACAAACGGAACCTTTGGAAGAACAATGAATGCTGGGTAATACATCATAAAAATAGGCAAAAGTATAAGGAAGAGTTCACCGTTATAAGCGATTACTAACTTTTAAGCAGTAAATTAATCTTAACTTTTCTGAAGTTGTGCTTATAGCTCTTAATTGTATTTAATATGTCTTAAATATATAAATATGAAAAAGCAATTAAGTAGCTTTTTCAGACAAATCACGGAAAGTATAACTATGAATAATTTTAAAAAACTAGGTCTCAGTAATGCTGTTTTGAAATCAATAAATGAACATGGCTTTGAAAGCCCTACAGCAATACAGGAAAAATCAATTCCCCTAATACTTGCTGGGGAGGATGTTATAGCCGGAGCCGCAACAGGTTCCGGAAAAACACTCGCATTTGCTTCCGGCATATTACAAAATTCCGAAAAAGGAAAAGGAATTAAGGCTTTGATCCTGACCCCTACAAGAGAACTGGCGGAGCAGGTGGCAAATTCTCTCAGGAAATTCTCAAAATACGACCCGTTAAACATCGCATCTATCTATGGCGGTGTAGGGATCAATCCACAAATTAAAGAATTAAAGAATGCCGAGGTTGTTGTGGGAACACCCGGTAGGCTACTCGATCATATCAGCAGAAATACCATCAAATTCAATAATGTGAAAACCCTTGTCATTGATGAGGCAGACCATATGTTTGATCTGGGATTCAAAATGGATGTAGAAAAAATTATCAAGGAATGTCCTCAAAACAGGCAGACCCTTTTGTTCTCTGCGACCATTACAAAAGATGTTGTCCAGCTTTCACGCAAGTACATGGAAAACCCGGTTCGAGTATCAGTAGAGTCTCATATCGACCCGCAAAAATTGAATCAGGTCGTTTATAAAGTACAAGATGGCATGAAATTATCTCTGCTCGTGTATCTTCTACAAAATGAGAAGTCAAACCTCGGGATGGTTTTCTGCAACACAAAAAGAAACACTGAAAAAGTCGCAAAAAACCTGAGAAAATCAAGTATCAATGCCGTAGCAATTCATGGCGGTTTGACACAGAACGAACGAACTCGCATAATGGAAAAATTCCATTCCGGAAACATATGTGTCCTTGTATGCACAGATGTAGCCGGAAGAGGACTTGATATACAGGGTGTTTCCCATGTTTACAATTATGATATTCCCAGGGAGAGTAAACAGTATATTCACAGGATTGGAAGAACTGCACGAGCAGGAACAGAAGGAAAAGCGATAAATATCCTCTCCATAAGTGACCATGCTAATTTCATGAGTGTGCTGAAAGACAATGATGTAGATATTAAGGAACAGGCACTACCTGCTCTGAAGAAGATTGTAATTGAAAGACCGGAAATAAGGTTGCCAAAGCCGGTAAATAGGATGAACAACCCCTCCAGAAAAGGTCATAAATCCAGGCACAAAAACTATTAGACACCGTTTGTCTGTGCATTATAACCAACCATTGATCGTTTGGCATCGGCAGGAGCAATGGACTGCTCCTGCAAAAACCCAGGCACGAGAATAACAACGACGGCCAGTTCGTGCCACTACGATGTCAAAAAGAACCCTTCCGATGCCTTCGGACCAATGGGCAGAGATCGTTGACTGCGGGGTGGGGATTTATGCTAAAATCAAATTGCGTGCCGCCACCCCAACCTAAACAGGCTGCCCGACAATTACCTCCAGTAATAACTGAATTCCTTCTTCTCCAATTTAAAAGCCTTAAATGCCTTTTTTACCATCTTTTTAGGGACCTAAAGTGAATAGAAAAAACAGACTTTTACTCTGTTGCCAGAACTTCCACCACGACTTTATTTCCGTGCTCTTCGGAATTAACTTAATATTTAACCAACTCTCCCATGAAGTCAAAAACCGGACCATGGAACTCGATTGACTCAAAGCCGCGCCGAATTATAAAATAGGATTTTGAGGTTCCAGCCGGTGGTATAGACAATTTTCCTTTAGGTTTTATCCCATGGGCTCCCTGGTTAATTAGTTTTTATTATTCTTTAACGACCGTAAATTGCATCTCACATTCTTTCTTTCCACGCGCCACGCTCAGCTTGAACCCGCCCGCGTACAGTAGATAAAAATGAAATCATTAGCCGCGCCGGGAAGTTTGATCCCCTAATATCAACCATGTAGCCGGGAACGACCGGAATTTTGGCTTCAGAAAAATTCCTGCGGGTCAGCAGGAAAGTGAAAGTATTCGGTTGAGCCGTTTAAAAGGCAAAAATAAAAAAAATCGATTAATTCATTACGGGGCGTTTCATCCTCTCAGGAAGTAATTGAAAAAATGATTGATTAATACTTTCAGTCCGCTAAATGACTTTATTAATAAAAAATCGACGTTTTTCTATATGTGCTGAAAGAATCGGGACATATCCCTCAGGGAAGAATTC
>DATMYS010000384.1:0-10102 GCA_035560835.1 Methanosarcina sp. | reverse complement strand
TTTTTTAGTTTTCTGTTTTTCTTGAGTTTATTCTCTTATTCTAAAGCGTAAAAGATTCAAAAATATGCGTAAAAGATTCACAAAATTTCGGAAAAGATTCAAAAATATGCGTAAAAGATTCACAAAATTTCGGAAAAAGTTCAAAACAGAACGACGTTCAAAAAATATGTAATGGGCCCGCTGCGATTCGAACGCAGGACCTCACGGTTATCAGCCGTGCGCTCCACCAGGCTAAGCTACGGGCCCAAATGTCAGGTTTTTTAAAATTATCGAAGTAGAAAGGCTTCTCGGGAAAGCTTCCGAATCCGACAACACTTCTAATACTCAATTTACTACTTATAACTTTTGCTTGAAGCTCTTATGTTTCCAAGTTTCAAAAGTTTATTTTTAAGACGCCGACCCACTGTGGCGACAGCCTTATATATAATTCCGAGTGTATGAGGAATGCTGATAAAGCAAAGCCTTAAATGGGCCGGTAGATCAGGGGAAGATCGCTACCTTGGCATGGTAGAGGCCTCGGGTTCAATTCCCGACCGGTCCACTTAATAACTTTTAATAGTCCTGATTAATACTACTATTTTCCAAACTTCTTTTTATACTTATGACACTGTGGAAAGCAGGTCACAAGAAGCTTTCTGTTCCCCTTTAAAATACTTTTTCGCTTAATTCTCGGGACTGGAAAAGTCAGAACCTCTTATAGAAAATCCGGATTATATTCAGCATAATACTATGTTTTTTAGAATAAATTGTCTTAAATTGGATGCATTTTGAAAGTGTCTTGGATTGCCTTTAAATGGCTCGATATTTACCTATGACAGCAGCATTTTGAGATCAAATTATTTTCCCGAAACCTTAAACCTTTAACGATTACAGCCCGGCAAAGATGGAATAAAAGAAAAAAGCAAAAAGGCAGGAAACAGTAGTAAAAGATGAGAAAAGTCTATACGAGCTTAACGAGAAAAGTTTCTACGACCTTAAGTGTTAAGTAAAAAAGTTGGTTGTAAGGTGGTTCACAAGGTTTGACCTGCACCAATGAAGTATAATTAAGGGATCAGTTTTGAAGCTGTCCTGAATGTGCTTCATTTTACAGATGCACGCAATGAAGTATAATTAAGGGATCAGTTTTGAAGCTGTCCTGAGTTTACTCCATTTTACAGATACGCGTTGATGAAGTATATTACGGGATCAGTTTTGAAGCTGTCCTGAATTTGCTTCATTTTACAGATACGCGCAATGAAGTATATTACGGGATCAGATTTCAAGCTGTCCTGAATTTACTCCACAGATTGCTCCCTCATGAACCAATTTATACTATGTAATTACTATTATAAAAAACTAACTATTTATTTAGATTTATTTAGCTTGTTTGCATATTTAATTGGCTCATCCCAAAACTTGGTCACCTGCAGTTACCTGTTTGATTCCACTTGTTACCTGTTTGATTCCACTTTTCAGAATACTCTTAACAACTACTTAATAACAGATGATCCAAAAATGTTAGCATTGTTTATTTTCAAGTTCTACCTCACATCTAGATGCCAGAAAAGAACACCGTTCTATAGAAATCATCTGAAGTAACGATTCTTAACTAATTTGAGTTGAATATCTGGATCTGTTTTTGCTTATTTAATTTAGCAGCCCCTTGAAACTGATTTAGATAGGTTTTACAAAACCGAATAGATAAATATATAAAAATTCCCTCATTATTAGCTTACACATTTTATTCCGAGCTCGTCTTTAGTTTATCAGAGTTATATTGAAAGCGTTGTACAGTTGGGGTGCTGCCAAACGCTGAAATGATAAACATCTGGTTATTACGGGGTCAGGAAGTCGCTTACTAGAAGGCTGCAGAAGACGATTTGTTAAACTATTAAGAGACCGATAACAGGCCAGATAAACAAACAAAATGAGCTGCTGTTTTTGCAGACTTCTGCAGTTGGCAATTATAATTCTTGTACAGAGGGGATTAGATGGGGAAAACTCCAATTACGCTAATGACGGTAGAAGGCATGCACATCAGGATGTCTGACTAGTCTGATAATGCTATTTTCGTCGTACGAAAAGACCTGGCGGCAGAACATGTCCCGAAAATTGAAAATATCTGAGGCTGTTCGTTTAAGTTTCTGGAACTGGAGGTTTCGCAATGCTGCGAATCGTAGTCGACCTGAACCGATGTGAGAGCTACGCTCAGTGCGTATTTGCCGCACCGACGGTATTCTGGATGAAGGACGGAGAGTCGCTCGAATATGATTATGTACCGGATGACTCACTACGAGTACAGGTAGAGCGCGCAGCTGCAGCTTGCCCGGTACAGGCGATTAGTATTTGCTGGCTGGATGAGCAATTGAAACAGCAGGGAGGAAATCGCAGTGAGCAGCAGTGATACCTCGAAGACTGCCTCCTCTGTACAAAGAATAGTCATTGTCGGTGCCTCGTTGGCTGGCTTGAGTGCTGCAGAGGCGCTGCGTTCTGAAGGTTTTTCCGGGATGCTAACTGTAATTGGCGATGAGCCATATCCTCCCTATGATCGTCCACCTCTGTCTAAAACTGTCCTCACAGGTCGGCTGCCGGCAGAACACACAACTCTGCCGCAAAGTGTTAACCTCCATGCCAAATGGTTGCTTGGTATGCCCGTCATAAAGCTTGATCTGAGTAACCGGGAGGTCGAGCTTGCCGACGGGAGACGGTTTGGCTTTGATCGCCTGTTGATCACCACCGGGACACGCGCTCGGCCGTGGCCAGATCCAGCACAGGCTGCCCTTGATGGAGTATGTCTGTTGCGCACCCGCGACGATGCTGCCCAGCTACGAGCCCGATTAGCTGCTGGGCCGAAGCGAGTACTGGTTATTGGCGGTGGTTTCACCGGTTCCGAGGTTGCTTCAGTCTGTAGAGAGCTAGATCTGGCTGTCACGGTTACAGAACGCAGCTCCACGCCTCTTATCGGCGCTCTTGGTGCGGCTGCGGGTACGCTTGCTGGCCAGCTCCAGCGCGCGCATGGAGTCGACCTGCGCTGCAACGTCACGGTTATGGCGCTGGAGGGAGATGAAAACGGGCAGTTACGCCGCGCCTACCTCTCCGATGGCGATATACTCGATATCGATGTGGCTGTGATCGCTCTTGGAGCAGTACGAAACGTCGAATGGTTGCGTGATTCCGGACTGGCGTTTGACTCCCGTGGGATAGCCTGTGATACCGTTTGTCGTGCTTTCGATACCAATGGAATGGTCACAGACGATATTTTCGTTGCCGGGGACGTGGCTCGCTGGCCTCACCCGCTCTACGAAGGCGAGCTACTGGCGGTCGAGCACTGGGGAAACGCTGTTGAGCAGGCAAGGACGGCCGCACATAATATGGTTAGTGCTCCGGCAGATCGCTGGGCATACAAAACCCTGCCTGCCTTCTGGTCTCGTCAGTTTGGCGTCAACCTGAAGACGGTTGGCCTTCCAAGCTTCGCTGATGAGGTTGTGCTCACACAGGGCTCGATTGTGGAACGTAGGTTAGTTGCAGCTTATGGCTACAAGGGCAGAATTGTCGCAGCGCTCACAGTAAATATGTCCCGCTGGCTTCCTGCTTACAGGGCAATGATCGAGGCTCGTGCACCGTTTCCGCCTGTACTGCGTGCTTCTGATGGGCCAGCCGCGCTTCGGCCAGTTCCTGCCGGATTTCCACCTCGTGGACAACCTACTCACAGCCCTATCGCTACACAGACCGATCCCGGCCCGAGCACACCTCTTCCAGAAGAATCGTCCACAAGCACCAAAGTGAAGGACCCGCGTATACCTCCAGGGTTCCAACCCAAATAACAGGAGGCAGACCATGACACAGCAATCTTTGTATGAGCAAGTTCTTGACTACGCCAACCGTGCTAACCCTTATCCACTCTATACCCAGCTACGCCAGAAACCAATTACACGACAGGCAGATGGTAGCTACGTTGTCAGTACCTACCGGGAGATTGTTTCGCTACTTCATGATCCCCGGATCGGTTCAGACTTCCGTAAGCGTTCCGTTCATGATCGTGCTCCTGCAGGCCTTTCGACAAATCAGGAGCCCACTTCTAAAAGTCAGGGGCAGGACGCAGGTGCGGAAGCATCCGCACCCAACCAAGGTTCAGAAATGGAAGTAGTTCCAAGCTTCATTGGTTTAGATCCCCCTGAGCACGATCGACTGCGTCGGCAGGCTACATGGCCTTTTGGTCCCCCGCATACGCCTGGCAGAGTGGCTGACATGGAACCTGAACTGATCCGCCTTGCAAATCAGCAGATAGATACTATGAAAGGCAAGACTTCAATTGACATCGTCGATGATTTTGCCTATCCAATCCCGGTGACGATGATCAGTGAGTTGCTTGGGGTACCGCCCGAGGATCAGCCACGCCTTCATGCTTTATCAGAAGCTATTATCGAAGGCATTGACCTGGATCCCCAGGAAAGCCCAGAGGAACGGAAGCGGCGACAAGAACAGTCTGGCCATATCTTCAAGGAGCTCGAACAATATATGGAGGCGCTGATCGAACGCCATCGCAAACATCCTGGTTCCGACCTGCTTTCAGGACTTATAACAGACTACGGTCCTGACGGGCCGATGGCCCAGACAGATATTGTGAGCACTGCAAGCTTGTTGCTCATCGCCGGCCATGAGACCACAGTGAACCTGATCACCAACGGTATGCTCACACTGTTGAGACACCCTGTTGCCTTCGAGCGGCTGCGGCGTGAACCAAATCTGGTGATTCGCTTGGTCGAGGAGCTGCTACGCTACGAGCCTCCTGTCCAGATTCTGCCAAACCGCGTGGCTCTCGCCGATATTACTATTGCCGGTACTACGATTCAGAAAGGTTCACCTGTGATCCTGCTACTTGCCTCTGGAAACCGTGATCCGACCCGTTTCCACGACCCCGAGAAATTCGACCCTGATCGCGGGGATAATATGCACCTTGGCTTTGGCAGCGGCATCCATTACTGTTACGGCGCCCCACTCGCAAGGTTGGAAACACAGATTGCACTAACAGAGCTCGTACGACGGCTCGAAAACCCCCGGCTCGTGCATGATCCACCTCCATACCGGCAGAGTGCCACTCTACGAGGACCACGGCATCTCATTGTTGAGATCAACGGTGTAAGGGACTGAGTAGTTCCAGTTATAATTGAACCGACCTGAAGTTTCCACTGCGCTTCATTGCCAGCAAGAGCGTTATAAAAAGCAATTTCTTATCACTCAGGTCCAGCCCTTCGCCTCTCTTTTCGGCTCTTTTCGACTCTCTTCGGCCTCACTTCTCTTCTTTGCCAGCTCAAGGAGTTCTTCTATAACCTGCACGGTGTCAATCCAAAAGGTAAATCTGATGCGTTGGCAATTGGTTTGGGAATTTTAACGAAAAATCCATTATGAGCTTGAAAGCATCCTCATAACCGCTTCGGAAATCCCTGCCAAATCCCTCGCTGCGGAGCGCCAGTACCCAGCAGCCGGCCAGTTTCTCTGCCTCGTGGACAATGCTTTAACGTCATCACCGATGATCCCTGAGCAGTAGCAAGAGAGAATAACGATGAGGTCTGGGTGATACTTAGCGTATGCTTCCTTTACTGCTTCCAGGAGTTTTCCCTAGCCACAATAAATGATGTTACTCTCATTAAGAGCGGTGCAGGCTGTCGGTTCTAGTGGAACTCCACGGATCTCACAGTATTCCCCTGTACTGACAAAATCCGACATGTACAGTGGACATCCTGTAGGACCGTGGACAAGAGGAACAACGTGACGAATCCCGCTGATGACGTAGGTATTGAAGTAAAAAATTTATACATGGGAGCATGCGAAGCCTGTAACTTGGGAATCCTCTCCAGTTTCTACTTTTTTCAGTAACTGTTGCAGGTCACCGTGAAAAACTGTTGCGCAGAGATAAATATTTTTTTCAAATTTTATCATAGAGAATAAAGAGAAGCTCCAAGACTCGTAGAGGTAGCCAGCCAGGAGCCTGAACAAGGCCCTTATAGATTTGTTATAACGAGTACAAATAGAGGCATTAGTCAGTTAATTGTTGTAAAGTAGCTGGTGTCTGATTATTTTCTTCTCTGACTGTGAACCTTATAGCAAATTCGGTTCCATCATTTTTTTTCAGTTCAAGTTCCCCATCTAACTGGTCTACAAGGGTAGTTATAAGCTGAAACCCAAGACTATCAAGAGCTTCAATATTAAGGTCTTCAGGAATACCAACACCATTATCTGAGACGGTCAGAATAAAACTGGTGCTTTTATTGCCTTCCTTTTTGTTTTCTCCATTCTCATCTCTATGGAGTTCGATTTGAATTTTTCCTCTGTCTCTGCCCGGAAATGCATGTTTGAGGGAATTGGAAACGAGTTCATTAACAATTATTCCTAGCGGGACTGCAATATCCATGTCAAAGAATGCATTTTCTTCCAGATCCATACTCAGGTGAGTGTTCTTGCTACTAAGGCTATAAGTATGGAAAAGGTTTTCAGCCAGCTCTCTTATGTATGCCGAAAAGTCGAGTGTCTCAGTTTCTTCTCCTTTATAAAGTTCTTCATGGATAAGAGCCATAGAAATGACTCTGTCCTGGCTTTCTCTAAAGGCTTCGAGAACTTCGGAATTTTCAACACATTCTCTGTTTTTGAACTGTTCAGCCTGAAGGTCAAGAAGCGAAGATATTACCTGCAAGTTATTTTTTATCCTGTGGTGGATTTCCTTCTTTCGGGTAATCTCGAGATTTGCCAGAGCTTCTTCTGCCTTTTTCCTCTCAGTAATGTCAAGAATAAAGGCTATACCTTCATTGCGTACCCGATCGAAGGTAGCTACCCCAACAATAACAGGTACATGCGAGCCATCTTTGCGGATGTACTCCTTCTCCTGGGGCTCTTTTACCCCCATGGTTCTCAGTTCAGTAATAGCTCGTTCGTCCAAGAACCGGTATTCTGGCGAAGTTATCTTGTCCCAGCTAATCTTCCCGGACTGCAAGTCCTCGCGCGTGTAACCGACTATTTCCAGTAACTTGTCGTTTGCATCGGTGATCGAACCGTCCAGATTAAAATAAAGCGTGCCGATCATATCCGATTCATAAAACTGGCGTAGGCGTGCTTCACTCTCACGCAATGCTTCTTCAGCTTTGATACGCTCAGTAACATCTCTTACAATAGCTGAGATAGCCACAAGCTTTCCAGTGACGTCAAAAATTGGAGAAAGAGTTACTGAAATATTTATAATAGTACCGTCTTTTTTCAACCGTAAGGTTTCGTAGTGCTGGATCTTTTTCCCCTGTTTAATCTTTTCAGAAAACTGTCTAATTTCCCCTTTAAGATTCTCTGGCTCAAGTATTGACACGTCTTTTCCCAGAATTTCTTCAGCTGAATAACCATAAACCTGCTCTGCCGCCTTATTCCAGCTGGCAATGGTACCATCAAGAGATTCAGTTATAATAGCATCATTCGACGATTCCACAGCATTCGCCAGTGTCTGAAGTTTCTCTTCTGCTCTTTTACGCTCAGTAACGTCCTGAACTATTCCTTTCACTTGAATAGGGGTGCCGTTTTCATCAAAAATAACTTCAGATTGCATATAGACTACACGCTCTTCCCCATTAGCCAAGACAATCCTATATTCAATACTATGAGTTTTTCCTTTTACAGCTTTCTTAAGGGCACTATCAACATAATCTCGATCTTCGGGGTGTATATAGTTCAAAAGTTCATCATAAGTTACGCCTGATTCATGAGGATTACGTCCAAAAATCCAATACATTTCATCAGACCAGTATGCTTCACCAGTTAAAAGATTCCAATCCCAGTTTCCAATATGAGCCATCTTTTGAGCTTCAGCAAGACCTTTCTCGCTTTCTTTCAATGAATTGTAAGCCTTCTCAAGCTCGATTGTCCTTTCTTTAACTTTTTCTTCCAGACTCTCATGCGCTCTTTTTAGAGCTTCCTCTGCTTTCTTGCGTTCAGTAATATCACGTGCAGCTGCAAAAACCCCAATAACCTTACCATTCTCATCTCTGTAAACTGAAGCATTGTACAAAACAGGAGTTATATGTTCGTCCTTACGCTGAATTCCTAGAGGATAATCCCGAACTTCACCGTCTTTGAATACTTGTTGATATCCTGTACGAGCTTTCTCAGGCTCAGTGAAGTAATCTGAAAAATCAGTCCCAATCAGTTCGTTTCTGGAATACCCGGTAACCTGTTCTGTAGCACCATTTACATCGGTAATCTTACCATCACGCCCAATAGTTACTAGAGGATCCAGGCTAGCTTCAATCAGGCTACGATTATAAATATTTGATAATTTCAGGGCTTCTTCTGACCTTTTCCCCTGCAGAGCCTGCGTCACCGCCGGCGCAATAGCTTCAAGATCCTCCTGCTGCTCGCAACTATAGCCTTCCTCACGGTTTGCAACTGCAATCAGACCCATCATTTTCCCGTCCAAAACAAGGGGCACTCTAAGAAATGACGTTAGCGGTGGATGACCAGGTGGCACGCCGATACTGTCGGGGTGTGACTGCGGATCGTTGGTTAAGAAGCTTTTCTCGTTGATAATGACACTGCCGTACAGGCCGTGGACAATAAAATCACTCGAGAGACGACGGTGTCCGGTCTTGTCGTACATAAGGCACTGTTCCCATGCCAGCTTGCTTTTTGCAACATCATGCAGCAATAATCCATCAGCGTCCATTTCATTAATGAAACCAAACTGGCTGCCGGTCACTTCCAGCGCTACAGATAAACATGCATTTCCCAGTTCTTCTTCTGTTTTTGCCTGCACCACTTTGCTGAAGATCTGATTAATACCCTCAAGAATACGGTTGTATCTGCGAATATGATGCTCTTCTTGCTTGCGCTTGGTGATATCACGGGCGACGTAGACACTCCCAATGAGTTTTCCTTCCGAATCATGTATTGGCGAGGTGCTTACTAAGAAATCACCACCAAGACCCTCCCCGCAAATCTCTGCGGTGTGCTCAGCTCCATCTTTAAGCAACTGCCGGTGAGGGCAAAAAGAGGGAGCACTGTCTGTCCCATGGATAACACGACAGCAGGTTAACCCTATGCATTCTTCAGGTGTCATTCCCAATCTTGCCGCAATGGCTTTGTTCGCACGAACAACTCTATATTTATCGCCGATTATAGCTACCATGTCTGGCACAGCATCAAAGGTATACTCCCAGTTTTTTGCAGCCTGAACAGCTTCTTCTTCCGCTCTCTTCCTTCCGGAATTTTCTATCCGCTCCCATTTCCCTTCCCTTTTGATTAAAGCAAATTGATGGTTGGAGACTACATCAATAGTCTCGGCCGTACTGCACATATCGAGATAATATGGGCATAGGGCTATCACATGGTGTTTGTCGATAATAGCATCCACTTTATTCTCACAATCAATAAATCCGTTCCAGCCCTCTTTTTCCAGCCAGCGATTGTCCCCTACAGCTCTCAGTCCATCATAACCCCTTGTCAGAGCCTGGTTGATTTTTTCAACCCAGCTATTTACGGCTCTATCCGGATCGAAAATACCTCCCTTTAGATACCCATGAGTGTAAGGGATTATTTCGATTTGTCCTTTCTTTAGATAACCATCAATATCAGGAACAACTCTTTTCATAGCTGCTTTTGCTTCTTCTACTTTCAGAGGTTTTGAAGTAATCCATATGCATAATTCATTATTTTCCAGCCCGGCTTTAAAATAAGGGACAAGTATGTCCATCAAGTCTTCTTTGGTCTGGTAGAACTGGCAGAAGTGTGTTCCCCAAGGTACCTCGCCAATAATATCAATTCCAGAATCCCTAGTGTTTTTTCTCATGAGTATATCGTCTCCGGGTTTTGAGGATATGCTAGGATGAAAATTTCTTTGCACCAGAGTGTTTGATTTCACTTTTACCTTACAATTTTCCTTTATACCTAATGACATTCTCTAAATATTTCAGGGGACTCAATAGTACACAATCTTCTCGAAAGCTTAACTAGAGATTTTTTTGCGAATTTAAGAAGATTTCTATTTGCCTTACGATTTTTTCTTCCTGACTAATGGAATTTGTTATTTTGGAATTAATGGATTCTTATTCAAATGTTTTTTCAGCCACAAGAGCGGAAACTAATTATATAT
>DATMYS010000383.1:0-6311 GCA_035560835.1 Methanosarcina sp. | reverse complement strand
ATCTCGGATTAAATTTAAAACAAGCAGAGAAACGTTTTATTTATAAGAGTAAATATAATTAATACTATATTTAAATTTGCAGATCAAAACTGGAACTCGGCTGAAGAGTGGGAAAGAGCCTGTAACTTTTCAAAATAGTTTGTTAACATGTTAATTAACCAGGACATTTAAATAAATTTTTAACTTTCTGATATTATAAAGAGAATTAAAAAATTTAATATAGCAGGCCTCGTATATACTTTTCTACACAATTGGGATAAATATGTCTTAACAAATAAACCCTTACTGGTTATATTTGTTAACCTCAAGTAACTTTTTAGCTAAGGTCCTTTGGTTCATAACATGAATTCATAGAGAATACCAAGGCAAGAGGCGAGATTCGGCAAAGATAGAAATAAGGTAGCAGAACATTCCAAAAAATAGGAGTGTAAATATCATCCGATATTGTCGCTTGTTCAAGAACAAAAGAAGGGAAATGCATGGCCAGAGTTATGATCGTGGACGATGCCGAATTTATGCGGATGATCATTAGAGATATTCTTCTGATGCACGGACATGAAGTTGTTGCTGAAGTCGGTGATGGGGAAGAGGCAATTCAAACTTATCTCGAAGTAAAGCCCGATATTGTGTTAATGGATATAATTATGCCAGATATGGACGGAAAAGAGGCGTTGCAAAAACTTCTTACTATGGATCCTGAAGCAAAAATAGTAATGTGCTCCTCCATTGGTCAACAGGCACTCATAACCGAATCAGTGAAAATAGGCGCTATGGGCTTTATAGTAAAGCCTTTTGAACCTGATGGAATGCTGGATGTAATAAGAAAAGTTGCTGAGCCTAATTAGATTTGGTTTGATTCTGTAGTAAACTAGATAAAATTATAAAACTAAATTCTACATTTAACAAAAAGTGCTTGAGATGACTATCCGCGCACTCATAATAGATGATTCTGCTTTAATTCGCAAACTCCTTTCTGATATTCTCAGTAAAGACCCGAATCTCAGGGTCATAGGAACGGCAGTCAATGGAAAGGACGGCCTTGAGAAAATTGAAAAACTAAGACCTGATGTCGTTCTTTTAGACAATTTTATGCCTGTTCTTGACGGCCTTAAGACTCTTGCTCGGATTATGAAGGAATGTCCGACTCCTGTCGTGATGGTTTCAGCCCTCGGGGAAAAAGCCGAAGAGATTACGCTTACAGCTTTTGAGTACGGAGCAGTGGATGTAATCCAGAAACCTGAAGGAATTCTTAGTCAGAGCATGCCAGATATGGCAGAAGAAATTTCCAGAAAAGTCCGTGCAGCTGCAAAAGCCAACCTTGAAAATTTAGAGTGCATGCGAAATCGAGAGTTGGAAGAATCGGAAGTAGATAAAAGAGAAAAAATAGAAGAGAACATATCTCGGAAAGAAACAACGGCTTCCGTACGAAATGTTCTTGCAATAGGAGCATCCACTGGGGGTCCAAGAGCTCTGGAGAAACTTCTAGGTTCGTTTCCTGCCGACATCCCTGCCGCAGTCCTGGTAATACAGCACATGCCTGCAGGTTTTACAGCGTCTCTTTCAAAAAGGCTCGATTCAAAAACGGCTCTCAGGGTAAAAGAAGCACAGGAAGGGGAAACAATAGAGGAAGGGACTGTACTTGTAGCTCCCGGAAACTATCATATGGAAATTGTACAGAAGACCTTAGATAGTCGTAAAAAAGAGGTCGTACACCTCTCATGCGGCCCGAAAGAACTGGGCTCAAGACCGTCAGTAAACGTTCTTTTCAGGTCTATCGCTCCAATTTACGGCTCCAAAATTATTTCCCTGGTTCTGACCGGAATGAACTGTGATGGAGCTGATGGGGCTGAACAAGTAAAAAAGATGGGAGGAAAAGTAATTGCCGAAGCTCAGAGTTCGTGTGTGATTTACGGGATGCCAAAAGAAGTTGTAAGGCGAAAACTGGCAGACTCTGTGCTTTCTCTGGATAAAATAGCTGAAGAAGTTATAAAAATAATAAGCTAACATTTCTAATTAAAAAGGCAGTTTGATTTTTAAGGTTAAAAGTTAACTTTTCTATTGAATCTCTGTATTGAGTTAAAGATTGGGCCGCCATTAAACCAGAAATACTGTGATTAAATCAAAAGTCGGCATTGAGCCTAGTGTCGTGTAAACAGCAAAATGTCGTACAAAATCGATTGCAATTACTCTTAATCATTGAATCTATGAGGATTGACGCGACACTAGTCCGTGATTAAACCAGAAATAGGGACTAAATAAATTTTGGGATTAAACCAGAGTTGAACATGCGACCAAATCTAGAATTCAATCCTGAACCGAATTCTGTGTTGAGAAACAATCTGAAAAAGGAAAAATCTGAACTTCCAGAAGGCAGGGAAAATTATGGATATGTCAAAGTATATGGGCATTTTCAGGGCAGAATCTGAGAAATACATCAAAGAGTTGAGCGATTCCCTGCTAGTGCTTGAAAATGATCCTGAAAATATGGAACAGATGAATACGTTGTTTCGTGCAGCTCATACATTCAAAGGCATGGCTGCAACTATGGGGTTCAAACAAATTGTAGAGTTAACGCATGAAATGGAGAGTTTGATAGACAGGCTGCGCACACGGCAAATTGTACTTAATTCTTCTTTGATTGACGTTCTCTTGGTATGTGTGGATACCCTTGAGGGGCTTGTAGAGAGTGTCTGCAAGGGTGAAGGAAATGAGCCCGGAAAAAGAAAAAAAGATACGGCTAACAAATACGAATCCTCTCCTGACGTCTACGAAGTGATAAAAGCCTTAAGGGAAGTAAACGATTCTCCTGAAAAAGCTTCCATTCAAAAAGCCGGAAATAAATCCCTGTCTGCAGAGAAAGAAAGTGAAAAAAAAGAAGGTAAAGAAAAAGAAAGTGAAATGGAAGGTGATGGAGTAGGAGATAATAAAACAGATGATAGTAGGTATAGAGACAGTAAAAAAGAGGATAGTGAAAACGAAGATAATAAAACAGAGATTGATGAAGGAAGCGATGATGAAAGCGAAGAAGGTGGAGAAGAAGGTGGAGAAGAAGGCGGCAAAATAAAAGATAACGGGAAAAAATGCAATAGAGATAAAGAAGTTTCAAAAATTGAAGAAACTAAGAAAGTAAAAAAAATCGCGAAAGAAATTTATCGACCAGAAAAAGAAGAAAAAACCCCAGCTTATCCTAAATCGAGTCCTAAAGTAAAAATTATTCAGAATTCGAGAATCAGTACTGAACAACTTGATAAATTGATGAATTTAGTGGGTGAGCTCGTAATTAACCGAAGTAGGATAAACGAGCTTACATGCAACCTGAAATCCAAGGAGCTTGAGGTTGCACTTTCAGATTTTTACAAATTAACAAAAGAACTGCAAGATGAAGTGATCGAGGTACGAATGGTGCCTCTGGATCATATCACCTATATTTATCCCAGAATGATCAGAGATCTTGCACGCGTACAAAACAAAAAAATCGATTTTATGATCAAAGGGAAGGAAATCAAGCTCGATAGAACTATTCTAGAAGAAATCGGGGATTCCCTGGTGCACCTGTTAAGAAATGCAGTAGATCACGGAATCGAAATTCCAGAGAGACGTGTGGAACTTGGGAAAAAAGAGAATGGCACTATACTGATTACAGCTTCAAGACAGGAAAATTTTGCCCTTATTAAAATCGAAGACGACGGATGTGGAATAGATACCAACGAAATCCGGAAAGTTGCATTAAAGAAAGGAATTATCTCAAGAGAAAATGCGGAGCAACTTCGGGAAGAGGAAGTGATGCAGTTGATCTTTACTCCAGGTCTCAGTACCTCTGACAGCGTTACCGATATCTCCGGAAGAGGAGTAGGAATGGATGTTGTAAAAAACAGAGTTGAAAGCCTTGGAGGGTCCGTAAAAGTTGAGTCAAAGCCCGGACTTGGTTCTAGATTCGAACTGAAACTGCCTCTAACCGTTGCGGTTTATCAGGCCATGCTGATAAGAGTCGGAAATGAAAAATACGCAATTCCTTTCGCAAGCATAGTAAAAAGCATCGAAGTCAGCTCGCAGGAAATCAAGAATGTTAGAGGACAGGAAGTCGTTTTAATAGATGATAAAATTCTTCCACTTCTTAGATTGAGAAGGCAGTTTCAGCTACCTGACGATGACGACGAGAACAATATTTTCGTAGTTATGGTTGAAAAACATGGGCAATATATTGGAATAGTCGTGGACGAGCTGCTTGGAAAACAGGAAGTAATAGTAAAAAGCTTCAAAAGCAAGCTTCTTGGCAATACAAGAGGATTTGCAGGAGCAACAATTCTGGGCGACGGAAGTGTTATTCTGATTATTGATGTTAACTCCCTGACTTGAGATTCGTAAGAAGTCTTAATGGGGATAAAAATGCTGCCGGTGAAGAAATGGGTAACGATCCAGTTAGAAAGGCAAATGATAGTGAAACATGTAAAGACAAAAATAAAGAGATGAATAAAGAGATAAAGATAGGTCGAAATCTGGATGAAGGTCCGGGCTTTGAGCTGTTAAAGAGAACTATTAGTGGAAACACTGGCTTTAACTGTGAACATTATAAGGAAACCCATTTCAGGCGTAGAATTAACGTGCGTGTTCGAGCTACCAATTCCGAGAATTATGGAGCGTACCTGAAACTTTTGAAGAAAGACCCGCAAGAATCTGAATTTCTTCTTGACGCTCTTACTGTAAATGTCAGTGAGTTTTTCCGAAATCCCGAAACCTTCAGGATAATCGAAAAAGAGGTCATTCCTTCTCTTGTTAAAAATAGATCAGGACTGTTTATCCGATCAATTAGGATCTGGTGCGCTGGTTGTGCGGCAGGAGAAGAGGCCTATTCCCTTGCTATCCTGTTGCACAGGACCCTGAAAACCGATTTTAATAAGTATAGAATAAGAATTATAGGTACAGATATTGATGCTCAAAGTCTGGAAAAAGCCAAAAAAGGTATTTACAAAGAAAATTCACTTAAAAATCTTGATCCAGGCACAAAGGAACGTTATTTCTTGAAGCAGGGAGATATGTATCGGGTAATAGACGAATTTAAGAGTATAACGCAATTTAAACATCAAGATTTGATTTCAGATACTAGAATCGATCATTTTGATCTTATTGTCTGCCGGAATGTAATGATATATTTTAAAAAGGAGATTCAGGAGCAATTACAGCTTAATTTATATAAGGCTCTCGAAAAAGGAGGATTTTTTATAATAGGAAAGTCCGAAACACTGCTTGGGGCTGCATCAAGTCTCTTTAGCCCTTACAATACAAGAGAGCGCCTGTACATAAAGGAAATCTAAAGGAACATTTATGGAAGAGATTAGGAACATGAGGAATTTAAACAAATACGAATATGGGGCCCTGAAAGAGCTCGAAATATAGGGATAGGGAATTCTGCAACTTCTCTCTATGAGCTACCAAATAGCCCTGTTCAGACAGGAGTTCTGGATGCTAAGTTTGAGCTAATTGAAAATATACCGAAAATAACAGGCATTTCGGAATTTCCGGTTCTGGGGTCATCTATGCATATCGAAAAAGACATCGAAGGCTATAGATCTTCTTTTCTGAAAAAAGTGTAAGGAGCCTTCTCTACTCATCTCGGGTGAGAAAAGAATGGACCCGATTGATACCGTGAACATGTCTTTAAAGGAAGAAATCAGCCATATCCTGGCAGGAACCTGTGGAACTGCGCTTTCGAAGTTTCTGGATATTAACATTCTAATCTCAACACCTTATACCGTATAGGATATGTTTGGCTAGATTCTGATTTCTGTACTCACGGAAATGAGTTGTAAGACGAACTTTGCTCTCCTGCTCAATGCTGAGTTTCTGACAAAAGAAGAGAAAATTTACAGAACTATTTTAACTTTGTTCGATCCTGCTTCCCTGGATTATCTGTTAAAAAGAGTTAACGAGATGATTCCCCAGAAGCTTTATTAACCGGAGATCTGACCTATTATAAATAATTTAGACTCCTCAAAAGATGATCAGTTTTCTAAGAGCTATTAAGCCTTATTTACCCAATTAAATATAGTTTCGGCCTTTCCCCAATTAAAGTACATGCGTTAAATGATTTATTTGTTATTTAGAGAGATTAGGTACTTCAATTAATGGATTAAACATCTTTTTTTCTTTGCTTTCAGCATTGAATTTCGTATGGATGAAAATGATATCAGGTGCCTTAGTTATAAATCAAATTGCGGGCGGCCACCCCGTCCTTTAGAGGCTGTCCGACAATTACTGTTAGTAATGAAATAAAATCGTCTACTTGTAAATTAGAACTTTTTTCATTATAAAAT
>DATMYS010000382.1:0-3637 GCA_035560835.1 Methanosarcina sp. | reverse complement strand
GCATTAAACAAAATTCAGAGGCTTATTAGTCCTTTATTTTTCACTTTTCTATTTATAACTATCTATAAATAAGGCCGAACTCTCCAATAAACTTGATATACTCAAAGCACATACACTTTTTTCTGGAAGATATCAGATCATGACCCAGAATAATACAGATCCAAATACCAGGCGCAAGCGCGCCAGGTGCACTGCACAGAAGAAAACCTTTGGGCCTGTTGAGGACCTTGAAACTCATGTCCGGTCCGACTGGTGGCAGACTCTTTTTAACTCACTTTACCTTAAGACCGACGCCGATCTTCTGGATGATATGGAGGTTACTAAAAAAGAGGTCGATCTCATTGTTTCCATTTTGGGGGTGTCTCCTGAAGAAAAAATTCTTGATCTTTGCTGTGGGCAGGGCAGACACATACTTGAACTGGCAAGAAGGGGCTTTTCAAATATCGAGGGGTATGATAGATCCCAGTACCTTATAAGGAAAGCCAGAACCAGAGCACAAAAAGATAACCTGCAGGTCAGGTTCAGAGAGGGAGATGCAAGAAAGCTTCCCCACCCACCTGATTCTTTTGACGTAGTTACTATACTGGGCAACAGTTTTGGCTACTTCGACTCAACACTACAGGATCAAAAGGTTCTTGAAGAAATTTTTAGGGTTCTGAAGCCAGGAGGCAGAGTTTTCATTGATGCCGTAGACGGAGACTACATGAAAAAGAGTTTCCAGCCCAGGTCATGGGAATGGCTGGACAGGAAATACTTTGTCTGCAGGGAAAGAGCGCTTTCAGCCGATGGGGACCGGCTAATTTGCAGGGAAGTGATAAGCCGTATTGACAGGGGGGTAATTGCAGACCAGTTTTACGCTGAGAGGTTATACAATAAAGAGAGCCTTTTTGAGCTGCTTACCGTGTCAGGATTTAGCAGTCCAGCTTTTCACACTACTTTCAGCCCGGTGTCAGCGGGAACTCAGGATGCGGGCATGATGGAACAGAGAATCCTGGTTTCGGCCTCTGTTGAAAAACCATGGCCTCCTTCTCTTCAGGCAGCCGGGAATAACAAACCAATGAATATTGCAGTTGTGCTCGGAGATCCGAGAAAAGAAGATCAGGTCAAGCCTGCATGTGTCTTCGATGACGATGATTTTGATACGCTTGAGAGAATGAAAAAAGCACTTGCAGAGATTCCTTTTATGAAATTTGCTTTCCTTGACAGGCACGAAACGTTGCTTGAGGATCTGAAAAAGAAAGCAGCGAAAATCGATCTTGTACTTAATCTCTGTGATGAAGGATTTAATAATGATCCCACAAAAGAGCTTCATGTTCCGGCTTTGCTTGAACAGCTCAATATCCCGTACACAGGAGCAGGCCCTCAATGTCTTTCCTTCTGTTATGACAAGTCCATTATAAGGGGAGTTGCCAGAGAGATGCGCATTCCTGTAGCAAAGGGAATGCTTGTAACCGAAGACTCGGATCTTTCAAAGATTTCTCTTTCTTTCCCCCTGCTTGTAAAGCCTAATTCAGGGGACTCTAGTTTTGGGATTACACAGAAAAGCATTGCTCACAAACGTGAGGAGCTTCTTGAAATTCTTGCGGCAGCCCGGGAAAAAATGGGTTCGGACAGGCCTTTCCTGCTGGAAGAGTTCCTCCCCGGAAAAGATATCAGTGTTGGCATTATTGGAAACCCGCCTGTGTGTACTGTTCTGCCTATCACGGAAGAAGATTACTCGAGAGTGCCGGAAGAACTTCCAAAAATCTGCGGTTATGAAGCAAAATGGCTTCCGGATTCCCCGTACTGGAACATAAAGTCCGTGCCTGCTGATCTTCCGGAAAATACCCGAAAGGAAATCGTAAAATGCTGCCTTGCTCTCTTTACCAGGCTGGGTTGCCGGGATTATGCCCGTTTTGACTGGAGGCTTGACGCCGAAGGCAAACCCAGACTTCTTGAAGTAAACCCCAATCCTGGCTGGTGCTGGGACGGTCATCTGGCAAAAATGGCAGCTTATGCTAATATTTCCTATTCCGGAATGCTTGCTTCCATTATCGAAGCTGCAAAAGAAAGGTATGGCTTCGGAGCTGTCGGAAACCTCGAGAAGTCGAGGAAAATGCCTGAAACCACTCCCAGAAAAAGTCCGGCTGAATGTGCTGCCGAATTTGAGGAAGAAATTGAAGCCAGCAACTGTATGGATTCCGAAAATAACCGGAAGAAAAGTGTTTTTTCAAACACCTCCGAAACAGCACAGGCCTTTGAAAGCGTATAAATTCAAAAAAAGTGCGGGATGCGAAAGAATCGGATGTTTCTTTTTTGCATCTCCGGTTTTCTTTTAATTCTTTTATTTCTGAATGTTTACTTCTATTTCTGAATGTTTTACTTCTGAATGATAATTGTGAGAATATCTTCATCCTGCATCCTGTGGTCGAGGCCTACTCTCTGCCCCGGGTGTTTTGCAGAGGTGCCCCATATCTGAGCATAGCGGAATTTCCTGCGGAAATCTCTGTGCAGGCGGTCACAAATCTGGCCTATATTGGTCCCGCTCATAACTATCAGAGGCTCTTCCATGTCTGCGGACTGGCCCTGCGGTTTTAAATAGACTCGAATGAAACCCAGTCTGTCGTAAATAGCATCTTTAAGAGTCTCAATATTAATGCCTTCATGGGCTGAAATAAAGATCGAGTTCGGGTATAGCTCTCTGCATTCTTCAATCAACTGGGGATAGGCCAAGTCAACCTTGTTAACAGCTATAAGAGACCTGACATAACTACGGTTGTTAAGGACAATGTCAATAAGCTGATCAACCGTTATGTTTTCTCTTATAAGCACGCTGGCATTATGGATCTTGTACTCATCCAGCACAGCCTTGATAGTTTCCTCATCCATGTCAAGGTCAACGGTTGAGTTGATCACTACCCCGCCCCTATCTTTTTTCTTGATCACCACATCAGGGGGCTCTTCATCCACGCGAATGCCGGCCTGGTAAAGTTCATCCATAAGTACTTCATAATGCTTGGGCTGGAAGACATCAAGCAAAAATATAACCATATCTGAGTTCCTGATAACGGATATGACTTCCTTTCCACGTCCACGCCCTGAAGATGCGCCTTTTACAAGCCCAGGGACGTCAAGGAACTGGATTGTTGCACCTTTGTGTTCCAGTACGCCTGGCACAACTGTAAGAGTAGTAAACTCATATGCTGCCACTGCAGAATTGGCACCCGTTATTTTGTTCAGAAGCGTAGATTTTCCTACTGATGGAAAACCTACAAGGGTTATGGTTCCATCTCCTGATTTTCTGACCGAGTATCCTTCCCCTCCTCCTTTTGCCGAGGCTTTTTTCTCAATTTCATCCCGCATGCGGGCTAGCTTGGCTTTGAGGCGGCCTATATGATGGGAGGTTGCCTTATTGTACACGGTCTTTCGAAGTTCGTCTTCGACTTCCTGTATTTGCTCCTGTATGCTGCTCATCTGGAACCTGCCGATTTCGGGACTAAAGAAATGATTTTCATATTGACTGGAAAAAGAAACCGCACTCAAACGGTTTCTACAAACCCTTTTTGATCCAAAAGAGATCCGTATCTGGATATTTTATCCTGAATAGTTGAATGAAATATATATACCTATGGAATGTTTTTATCTACTGGTTCTGAAT
>DATMYS010000381.1:0-2839 GCA_035560835.1 Methanosarcina sp. | reverse complement strand
GTATAATATATAATTCTCGTATCTACGAACAATATTTAAAATAGACGCAGTAGATAAAAATAGCATCATAAATTTCTGCGAAAAAAGGTAGAGTGGAAGGTAGAGTGGAAGAATGCAAGATGGAAACTAAAGCTGCCGTTTCTGACGATTTCCAGGAAGAATTAGATAACATACAGGAAAGATTGGAAGATACCAGAGAAAAAATGGAGCTTGAAACCCTCGCTTTTATTGAAGCTACCAAAAGATTCACCTCCGAATGGATTCAAAGAGAAATTGAAATAGCTGTGCACTCTCCAGAAAGTGCAGCTTTTCCTGAGAACTTAAGACTTTATGACAAAGTGTATGGGAAATCGAATTTAGACCTTAAGGAGCTATCTCTCAAAATTTTAGATGTTGTAGAAACTTATCTTAACCACAACGATTACTGGATTCATAGAAACGCACTGCTTCAGGCGGATATTTCAAGAGACTACGTGGAATTTAAAAAGGAAAAAATTCAAAAGGAGCTGACCTCAAGCATTCGAAGAATCCTTGGCTGTGCCACCGAGCTTTTCTGGGAACTCGAAGAAGGGGAACCTGAAAATAAAGCATGGGTAAAAGAGAAGGGGAGAAGAAAATATGTGTGTTTTCTCAGGTTTTCGGATGAAATGACAGCCTCCCTTAGCCGTTATTTTAAGTTGCTTGAGGAGCTTCTCATTTTAAACCATATGAATAAAAGAAGAAATCTTACGGATGGAAGGAAAGAGGGCCTGACAATAAGACCTTTAAGCACAAAGCCAGAATTACCTTGCATGACCGAACCAGAGTTTAGCATAAAGAAGGTCCTTGAAGAAGCAGGAGCCGATGCCTATCTTATGACAGGGAACCTTCATAATTCCGATATTTATTATGTAACCCGCTTCCTGGCTTCCGATGATTTTTCATACCTGCAAACCGACGAAGGAAAAGAGATACTTTTTATTTCGGATATGGAAAAAGGGAGAGCCGAAATCGAGTCAAGGGTTTCAACAATAAAAACATTGCAGGATCTGGGCTACAGGGAGAAGATGAAAGAAAAGAAAGATCCATCTATTGCCTATGCAGCCTGCATATCCGAGTTGCTTATGGGAGAAGGAATTAAGAAAGTAGCAGTGCCTTACGATTTTCCGGTATTCGAATCAAATTTTTTCACGGAAGCCGGCTTTTCTATAGTGCCCATAAAAAGCCCTTTCCGAAAAATAAGGAGCTTGAAAAGGCCAGAAGAGCTTGAAGCCATAAAGTATGCCCAGATGGCCGGAGAAAAGGCCATGGAAGCCGCTATAGCCTTGATAGCTGGAGCAGAAGAAAGGAATGGCTTTCTTTATCACGCAGGAGAGGTTCTGACAGGAGCTAAAGTGCTTTCGGTTATAGATCATACCCTTCTTGATTATGGGTGCGAAGCCGAAGAGACTATTGTTTCATGCGGCAAAGATACGGCAAATCCCCATGGGACTACGGATGGTCCTCTGAGGGCAAATGCCCCAATTATCATAGATATTTTCCCGCGGAGCAAAACAAAACGCTATTTTGCGGACATGACGCGTACAGTCCTGCATGGAGAGGCTTCAAAAGAACTTAAAAAAATGTACGAGACTGTACTTGCAGCCCAGAAAAAAGGATTTGAGATGGTTAAGCCAGGAGTACCAGCATCCGATGTGCATAATGTTGTCTGTGACTTCTTCGAAGCGAATGGCTACGACACCTACAGAAGTGGTGCAAAGGTAGGGTTTATCCACTCAACAGGACATGGAGTAGGGCTCGACGTACATGAACTTCCAGGAGTCGGAGAAAACGGGGTTTTACTTGAGGCAGGCAATGTAATCACTCTCGAGCCTGGTCTGTATTACCCTGAACTCGGAGGAATACGAATTGAAGATATGGTTCTGGTCACTGAAAATGGATGTCAGAACCTTACAGGGCTGGAAAAGAGATTTGTAGTATAACATTTACAATTTAAAAAACCTGTTAATTTCGTTCATATTTCATTTAAAAGCACGTAGATAGCCTTAAAAGATGCATAGGTTTAACAAAAACCCATGCATCACGAAAACGGCAAATCCTGTTTTTGTGGTTAAAATAGAGGGTATGGAATCAATTAAATTTACAGAACATTCACTACAATGCCAAGTGAATTATTCGTTCAAAGTCCCAACAACAGGATAATTCTTTAATATTTCAGCCCCATGTGGCGTCCTGTCCATTTCTTCGGTGATATCCTTCCCTGCAATGCATCCCTCATGATTGCCATTTTTCCAAAGATAACTATCAGAAGAGACATCATAGACCTTGCCTTGATAGGCAACATAAATCTTCTCATTTTCACCGTTGTACTTTGCAAGTTCCTCAAGTGTATATTCTTTCATTTCCGTATTCTTTGTCACATTCTGTATTTCAGTTGCATTCTGTATTTCAGTTGCCTCTTCTTCATTTGGAGTAACTACTTTATCATCTGGAGTTGTCAGTTTATTTCCCACGCATCCTATTGAGAGAAATAAGCCAAACAACACTATCAATATAATCAGTGTTTTTCTCATTATTTCACCCATACAATATAAGTTGCTTTCTAATGACTCAATTCCAAAGCTAATCTATGAATTGCTATCAAAGGCGCAAATGTGACTTTGATCACTAACGCCAAATTGCTTTTGAGACAATCAGCTTTCAAAAAATATAGGAGATTTTGAGTGGTTAGAATCGTAAATAAATCTTGTAGTTTGGATATCCATAAACGTTTTTTTCAGCTTACTGGTATCCACTACCTTGTGAGATAATTCCATATGCGTCTCATCTTCTAAGTGAACTAATTTAATCTCTATAGGAT
>DATMYS010000380.1:0-5810 GCA_035560835.1 Methanosarcina sp. | reverse complement strand
CCGTCTCGGGAGGACGGGGCCCTTTTCGCTTCGCTCAAGAGGGCTTATTCAAATATTGTAAATAAGTTTCACTCAAGTGAGGTTACTTACAAGGCCTGTGGCTTTTTCGCCCCGCCTTTTTTTGGGAGCATGAGATATTCTTTGCTTCCAATTTAGAGGGGATCTCATTCCATCTTACCTTTTAATCTTTTTTAATTTAAGTTGTTCTTTTTACTCCCCTAGTCACTTTATCCTCAGTATTTTCTGATCCCTTGCAAGTTTAGACTTGACATAAAAAATAGTTTTGAGTTAACCAAAACAATAGTTTTTAGTAGGTTTCCGCACTAGATTATTGTGTTATGAAAGCTGTATGCATCTGTATGGGAGTACATCTGCCTTACAGTCCCAAGTGGTACTGGCCTGTAGAGGGATTTTTCGGGGTGCCTGAAATGGACCGGTATTTTGACCGGAATAGTATTTTTTCAAAATTTTTAAAAATAAGCCGGCAGTTTTTACGCCTTAATGATCTGATTATGGAATCCATAGAAAGGGGAGGAAAATATTCCTTTGATCTGTCCGGGCCGTTCCTTGAACAGTGTCGATGGGACCCCGAACTTCTCGAATCATTCCGCGAATTGGGGGAAAATGGGAGTGTCGAATTTACAGGAAGCTGCAGTTATCACTCTCTGAGCTCATTGTACCCCGATCTTTCCGGGTTTAAGGAAGAAGCGCTCATATACAAGGAAATGCTTCGGGAATTACTGGATATTACCCCCGAAACTTTCGTAAACACAGAGCTTCTGTACACTGAAAGAGTAGGGAAGATTCTTACCGATCTGGGTTTTAAGGGTCTTATTGCCGAAGGGTCCAAGAACCTTATGAACGGATATGACCCTGTACATGTCTTTGAGAATCACCTTCCGACTTTATTGAGACACATAAACCTTAGCGAGGACCTTGAACTGCGCTTTTCGGAAAAAAACTGGCAGGGCTACCCTCTTATTCCGGAAAAATTCGCGGACTGGATTACCAGCATGGAAGGAGACGTCCTGACCCTATATTTTAATTATGCAAATCTCTGCTTTCATTACGGAAATAAAAGTATAATAGCTGATTTTATCCGGATGTTTCCAGAAGCCCTTAAAGCCAGGGGTATTGAGATGCTCACGCCATCTGAGGCTGTTAAACGATTTGAATCCTTCAAACTTCCTACCCTGGGAACCGAACAGACAATCCGTTATGGGATGCATAACGCAGTAGGAAACCATGCTCAGCAGCTTTACCTGCGAGAACTGGTAAGAATTGGAGGGGAACTCTCAGCACTTAAAGAAAACAAAAATTATCGAGAACTTAAACAAATATTCGGTTACCTTCAACAGAGTGAAATCTTTTTTTCCATGAATTCTGGAAATATCAGGGAAGGGTATGAAAGGGCTGTGAATTATTTTTCCATCCTGTCCGATTTCAGGAGAGCTGTGCTGGAGGAGGGAGCATGACCTCGGTTTGCATATATTTCCAGGCACATCAGCCTTTCAGATTGCGCAGGTTCTGGCCTGATGACCGATCAGGTTTTTTCCGCTATTTTGACGAGAGAAGCAACAGGGAGATATTTGAAAGAGTAGCCCAAAAATGCTACATTCCTACAAACAGGCTCCTCCTGGATGCTCTTGACGAACACAAAGGAGAGTTCAGGTTTTCTCTTTCGGTTACCGGAACCCTGCTAGAACAATGCGAACTCTGGGAAAAAGATGTCCTCGAAGGCTTCCGACAGATGGCGGAAACCGGAGCAGTGGAATTCCTGGACGAAACCTTTTATCATTCCCTTTCAAGCCTTTTTGAAGACAAAGCCGAATTTGTGGAAGAGATAAAAGAACACAGAGAACTTATGTCTGACCTTCTGGGAGTTAAACCTCAGGTATTCCGGAATACCGAACTACTTTACAATAACACTATAGCAAAGCTTGTTTCGGATCTCGGGTACAGGGCGATCCTTACCGAAGGTGCGGACCATCTGCTTGACGGAAGGTCTCCAAACGTGCTTTACAGGGCAAAAGGTTCGGGACTTCCCATTATCTTCAGGAATTACAAGTTGAGTGACGATATAGGGTACAGGTTTTCAGCAAGGTGGTGGGAAGGATATCCCCTGACTGCAGAGAAATGGGCCTCGTGGGCTTCAGGGAATAAAGAAGATTGCGTTAATATCTTTATGGACTATGAAACCTTCGGAGAGCATCAGTGGGAAGAAACCGGGATATTTTCTTTCCTGAAAAAGCTGCCAGGGGAAGTACTCAAGACTCACCTGGACTTCAGCACCCCTATTGAGCTTATCGAAAAATATTCTCCTGTAGCTGAGATCGATGTTGGAGATTTTTCCACAATCTCCTGGGCTGATATGGAACGTGATACTAGCGCATGGCTTGGGAACGACATGCAAAGGCGCTGCTTTGAGGAAATAAAGCTGCTTGAGCCCTTTGTAAGAAAGACAGGGGATCCTGAAATCCTGCGTATATGGAAGCACCTGCTGACTTCGGACCATTACTACTATATGTGTACCAAATGGCTCGGGGATGGAGATGTACATTCATATTTCAGCGTCCACTCCACGCCTTTCGATGCAGCGGTAAATTTCATGGCTGTACTTATGGATTTCAAAGCAGAAGTATTCAGAAAACTTAGCGCAATAGCTTAACGGAATGAACACATACTAATTGATGGGAATGAACACATTAATTCATGGGAGTCAAGTAAAATGGTAAGGGACTTATTCATGTTTGCAGGCTTCAATGAAAGCTCGCAGATCGTATGGTTTAAGATAATCTATTCGAAAGAACCCGGATCTCTATCTTTAATAACTGACTTTCTCGAAAAAGAGAATGCGTTCATTATGTTTGGTCATCTGGATAATATTACACAGAAAACTGGAGAATACTCGGTATTTACTGAACTTAAGAAAGATGTTAATCCAGAAGACTTCGCCCGAAAAATAAAGGAACTTGAGGTTGTAAGTGAGGTCGAGTACGGGATTTCGGAGTACGGGATGGTTTATTCTGTAGACTTTCCTCTAAATGTTATAGGAGTCAGGGGAGTGATGGCAAGGGCGCTTACCATTGTTGATATCATTAAAACCCTTAACCAGAGTGCCCCCCATGCTGAGGGACTTCTCACTCTTTCAGGACTTAAGGGTGGGACTCACGCAGCCAAGTATTTCAAGAGTATTCTGGACCTTAATGACAGTAATTTTGCAAGCGTACTTGCAGAACTCTATAGAGGTGTGGGCTGGGGAATACTGGAAATCGAATGTGACCCCAAGACTTATGAAGGAAAAATCATTGTGAAAGACTCGTTTATAGCTGACGTTTATGGAGGGTCGGACCAGCCAGTTTGTGCCTTTATGAGCGGTTATTTTGCAGGTTACCTGACCGAATATTTCGGGAAAAACATAAGTGTGAGGGAGGTAAGCTGTAAAGCTACAGGAAAGGAAGTCTGCGAACACATAATCTCGCCGGCGCCGTCGGGCGGTACAAGTCAGGAATACCAGCTGAGAGGGGAGACGCGGTGATAAAGCAACCCAATGTCATTCTAGGAAATGACGAGCTGCTTGTAACAATGGGAAAAAGGGGGGAAATTATAGGTTTTTTTTATCCCCGCCGAGACCATGCTCAACACGTCGAGGAATCCGTCGCCTGTATCCATACAGGAGAAAAGCTTCTCTGGACCAACGATAACGAGTGGCACGGCATCCAGAACTATATAGAGGACACAAATATTGTGTCAACAAAACTTTATCATGATTCGGGAATCCGGATTTCCATTCTTGACCTTGTGCACCCTGACGTGCCTGTCCTTATCCGCAGGTTTAAGGTCCAGTCCCAGAAAAAGCTTTCAGGAAAATTCTTTTACTACTCGAATTTTAACGTGGGGGAAACCTCCAAGAAAAACTCCGGTTTTTGCGATACCGACACTCATTTGCTCATACAGTACTGGCAAAATTATCATATAGGGATATACTCCCATCCAGAGTTTACTGAATGGCAAATTGGAAAGGCAATGGATACCATATGGTGGACGAATTCCAAATATGATATGGAAGACGGAAAACTCCAGGGGAACAAAGAAGATATAGGAAATATTAATAATGCGGCTGGCTGGGATCTCGAGCTGGAAGCTGACGGAGCAAACGAGTTTGTTATCCTTATAGGCGCTGCTTCTTCCCGACGCCTCCTTTATAAGAGAATGCAGGAACTCTCAAAATTGCCTCTTGAACATATTTTTGAAAAGACGCGGGAACACTGGGTTATGTGGCTTTCCAGAAAGCATGTGATCAAAATCCCAGGGCTCGAAGAATACGAGAATCTTCGTCAGGAACTATTCAATGCCTACAACCGGGCTCTTCTCATGCTTTACCTCCTTAATGACCGCGAATATGGGTCTTTTGTAGCTGCTCCAGAATTTGACTCAAACTTCGAGAAATGCGGAGGATATGGATTCTGCTGGAACAGAGATGCCGCAGAAATCGTGCTCGCACTAAAGCACTCAGGCTATCCAGACTATTGTGACATGTTTTTCAAATGGTGCATCCAGACTCAGCTCTCCGACGGTTCCTGGTTCCAACGTTACTGGCTAAATGGAGATATAGCTCCCTCCTGGGGCAATTTTGATTACTCGACCCAGATCGACGAAACCGGATCTACGCTCTATGCTATGGATGTTTATTATAGGATTCTCGAAGGCCTGAAAAAAGCTGAATTTCTTGAAGAGGTCTGGGTCTCGGTGCTCAGGGCTGCCGAATATCTGATGAAGCGGACCAAGTCAGGAATTCACGAAAGCTGCATGGATCTCTGGGAGACTTATTACGGAATTTTTACATATACAAATGCTTCAATCTATGCCGGGCTCATGGGTGCTTCCCACCTGGCTGAAGAAAATGGGGAAGCTGGCATGGCAAGGCGCTGGAAGAAGAGGGCGGAGTTCGTCAAACAGGCTACGATTGATCGTTTCTGGCTTCAGGAAGGCTATTTTGCGAAAGGAGTAATTAACGAGAAGCTGGACAAAACAATTGATGCAAGTATTCTTGGCACTTATGTCCCTTTTGGGATGCTCTCTCCAAAAGACCCAATCGAGAGGGATATGATCCAGTTCATGATAGAAAATATTCAGAAAAAACTCTCAATACCCATAAATCTCGGTTACGGAATCAAGAGGTATGAAAATGACAGTTATATTAACGGAAACCCGTGGGTAGTCACCACTCTCTGGATTTCGGAAGCAATGTTTACCCTTGCCCTTGACCTCCCCTATGAAAAAACAGTACTCGCTCCCACACACGAAAATCCCTCTGTAAAAGAAGAGGAAGGATATGACGAAAAAGTGAAAAGATTGACCAATGAGGGAATTAAATGCCTCAAGTGGTCTCTTGCCGGAGCAACCAGTACAGGCCTTCTCCCGGAGCAGGTGGATCAGTCTACAGGCAACCCTGCCTGGGCAATCCCTCTCGGATGGAGCGGATCTCTAATACTTAATAATATTCTGCTTCTGGACAAAATCTGCAGGAGAAAAGCAGGAAACTCAGAAGAAAGTTGAGGAATTATGTTGTATCCTGAAATAATTTCGCAGATTCAAAACCGTTTGAAAGTTCAATACACTATACAACAACAGGCGATCCAAAAAGTTAAACGTTGAGTAAGTTCCAATTCCATTTCATTTGTATTCGGTTAAGGATTTTGAGCTGCTGATATCGATTTCGGCGGAAAAACTCAAACCCAAATGTTTAGTGTTTAAATTGAAATCGATATCACATTCCAGTTTTGCATTTGATGAATAATTTAACAAAT
>DATMYS010000379.1:0-7228 GCA_035560835.1 Methanosarcina sp. | reverse complement strand
CGATAATTATGAGAAGGGCCAAAGCCATCTTTACAGCTTTTTTCATCAAACCTAATTGGTTTTTTCTATTATTAAAATATAAGTATGAGAGTTTCAAATCAACCGTTGCGCCGGTTGATCACGCCGATAGGGTTAGGGAATAAGGTTCTCAAACCCAAATGTTGATCGGGGTTTTCGCTCAAGCCTTTTTTGAAAAGGCTTGTGATCACGCCGACCACATCATTTTGCAGGGGTTTTCGATCAACCCTTTTTTCAAAAGGGTTGGAACTAAAAACTATGAAAAATCCGTTATCAGGGTTTGCTTTTCGTCCCTTTCGCGGAGTTTGGTGACTGCTATGCCTACTAGTCTGAGCTTTCGATTCCCTATAAATTCGGAGAGAAGCTGCATGGCTGTCCTTTTGATCACAAAGATATCCGAAGTCCAGATAGGGATAGTTTTTGAGCGTGTATAAGTAGAGAAATCCTCAAAACGTACGGTAAGGATTACGGTTTTGAAAATAAACCTGTTTTTGAGAAGGGAACTGTGCACACTTTCCGCAAGCAGGTCCAGAGACCCGGCGATTTTTACAGGATCACTGGTATCTTCAGCAAAGGTTCCGTGCCTGCTGATTGATTTTACACTTTCCTTTTCTCTAACCTCCCCAAAATCAAGCCCGTTTGCCAGTTGCTTCATACGGAGCCCCATTTTCCCGAACTTTCCCGAGAGCAGCTGCACGTCACAGGTTGCAAGTTCTTCTACCCTGCTCAGTCCCATTGATTTCAGCATATCAGCCGTTTTTTCCCCTATTCCTGGAATTTTTGAGACTGGCAGCGGAAAAAGAAATTCCCTTACATCTTCAGGCCTGACAACAGTAAGCCCGTCAGGCTTTTGGAATCCAGACGCGATTTTTGCAATTAGCTTATTCGGCCCAATTCCGACTGAACAGGTAATTCCTTCCCGCTTCTGTATTTCATCCTTGATCCTGAGAGCATAAAGGGCAGCCTCTTCAAAACTTCTGATTCCGGGCCCTGGTACAAGATAGGCTTCATCCACGCTGACCTGCTGGAACCTGTCTGCAAATCCCTTCAAAAGTTCCATTATTTTTGCTGAAACGCCCGCATACAGCTTCATATTCACAGGCAAAAAAACAGCATCAGAACAGAGCCTGTAAGCCTGTGAGATAGGCATTGCGGAGTGAATACCGTATTTCCTTGCCTCGTAGGAGCAGGTGCTTACAACTCCCCTTCCTGAACCTCCTTTCGGGTCAGAGCCCACAACTACAGGCAGCCCTTTCAGTTCCGGCCTCTCCCTGACTTCAACTGACGCAAAGAAACTGTCCATATCCGCATGGAAGGTAATCCGTCTTTCAGGAGCATTTATTTTCGAACTGGAGGCAAGCATTATCCTCATATAGGAAAAATATGTAAAAAAGGTTTGAGGAAGGCGGGTGAAAGTATTAACCTGTTGTTTTTATTTCAGCACCATCAGGAATATTGAAAACAAATTCTGAATCCGGAATTCCGGAATTAACTTTAAGATCCCATATTTCAGTTTTTACTGTCAGGTTTCCACCTCTGTCATACATCTCGTACTTAAGAGGCATCCATATTTCTTTATCTATCCAGACTTTTGTGTAATATTGTGCAGTGCTTTCTTCGGTTTCTTTAGGACTTGCCTTCAGCAGGTAAGTTTCCCTGTTGTTAATCTCCTCAACCCCCAGTAAAGAGACATTAGTATCATTAAGGGTAATCCCTATGAGAGTCAGATAGTCACTTTTAGTTATTTCAGGAGTTTTGGGAAGCTTTGTTTTCATTACTGTATTTATATCGGGGGCATAGGTCCACCGGAATTCTCCATCTGAAAGTACGAGCGTCTCTTCCTCCTTCCCAGGTTCCTGTATAAAGTTCTTAATCATATGAGGTTTCTTGTATATGGTTTTAAATTCACTTTCTATGGTCTTTTCCCCGGTGTAGTAAGTAGAGTGCATTGTATACGAATAATCTTGAATGCTGTCCTGTTTCTCCAGCATCTGGGTTGAAATATCTTCGGCATTCAGGTTTTTTTCAGTGCAGCCTGAAGTAAAAAGAGACAGAGTTATGAAAATGAACAGGAACGTTGACTTGAGGATTTTGTTTATTATCATACTACTCATCCTTACCACTTTTCATACTTTATCCCAAAAACTCTAAAACCAGTGTTATCTTAGAAACCTTAAATTAAAAAATTTTTTTGTCATCCGATATTAAAATCTTTTTCAAATATACATGAAATTTATATATACTTTAAACAGTAATGGCAAAAAATAATATAAGCTTTTCCTTATTGATCAGGAGATGTTTTATTAAAGCTGAGGACTATATAATTTAAAAACTATATAATCTAGATAATCACATCAATCCTGTATTTTCCAGTTTTAAGTGGGGAAAACTAAGAAAGTTTAAAACCGGGGATTTATGAGGCAACCTGTTCGGAGGAAACAATAATTATATGACCGGATGAAGAAACTGGAAGCCTCTGATGCCTTAATCTATTGTAAGCAATATGGTGAGGGAAATGAAGGGAAAAAGGGTAATATTTAGTTTTTTTGCACTCGTTGTACTTACTTTTGTAGCTTATGCGACTCTCAGAACCGTTCCTATTAATGACTGCGGAGAAAATGGAACCGGACTTGCCTGCGTTCGGCTTCCAACTGGCTTCTCCATTGATTATTATGCTGAGAATATTGAAGGTGCGAGGTCAATGGCGCTTAGCCCTAATGGCACGCTCTTTGTGGGAAGTAGGGATGCAGGAAAAGTTTATGCAGTTCTTGATCGGAACAATGATAGTAAAGCCGATGAGGTGCTTGTGCTTGCTGAGGGCCTGGATTCTCCAAACGGGGTGGCATTCAGAAATGGTTCATTGTATGTCGCTGAAATTTCCAGAGTGATTCGCTATGATGACATTGAAGCAAGGCTTAAAGACCCGCCTGAGCCTATTGTGGTCAATGATAATTTCCCATCCGACAGCGCTCATGGCTGGAAATACATCAAATTCGGGCCTGACGGAAAGCTGTATGTGCCTGTCGGAATGCCGTGCAATGTTTGTAATAAGGAAGGGGAAGATGAAAGGTACGGAACAATCATGAGGATGGAATCCGATGGAAGCCAGCTTGAGATTTTTGCAAAAGGGATCAGGAATACCGTCGGGTTTGACTGGAATCCCGAGACAGGAGAACTATGGTTTACTGATAATGGAAGGGACTGGCTTGGAGATGACATGCCTCCGGATGAACTTAACCGGGCACCTGTACAGGGAATGCATTTCGGTTTTCCTTATTGTCATGCTGGAGTCATTCCTGATCCGGAATTTGGGAAACTCAGGAACTGCTCGGAATTCACGCCTCCCGAAATGAAACTGGGCCCCCATGTGGCTGCCCTTGGAATGACTTTTTACACAGGCACAATGTTTCCTGAAGAGTACAGAAACCAGATCTTTATTGCCGAACACGGTTCCTGGAACCGGAAAATCCCAATTGGATACAGGGTTTCCCTTGTCAGGCTGGAGAACGGAAAGCCTGTAAGTTATGAGCCTTTCGCCGACGGCTGGCTTCAGGGACTTGCAGCCTGGGGAAGACCTGTGGATGTTCTTGTAATGCCTGACGGAGCCCTGCTCGTTTCAGATGACAAAAACAATGCAATTTACAGGATCAGCTACGGCTGATCCAATTTCCGGATCTGGCAAATGTAATCTGGTAAGCGTAATCTGGTAAACGTATTTATTTTTATATCCACATATACTGTAAGCAGGGGGAATAAGTTGTTATCCAAAATACCTGTAGATATTAAAAGCATATCTGAGGGAGACATTGATAAAGAAATCCTCAGAGCTGCAATCGTCGCCGAGCTTGATGCTGTAAACCTTTATGAGCAGATGGCAAACTTAACAAAAGATGCGAATATAAAGGCCGTGCTTATGGATGTGGCAAAAGAGGAAAAAACGCACATAGGAGAGTTTCAGGCCCTTTTACTCCGGTTTGACCTTCAACAAAAAAAAGAACTTGAGGCTGGAGCTAAAGAGGCGGAAGAGGTATCGTCCAAATAAACTTCTTTGCCAGATAAATTCCTTTAGCTCCCTCAAGTCTCGAATTTCTGTAAAACTTTCCGGGAAGCTAAATTTTTTAAGTTTGATTTTCATCTCAGGTTTTTTTATACCTGTGGGCTGGGTATTAATAAAAGCGGTCGTTTGGATCTCCGGGCTACAGAGTGAGATGTACTTCCCAGCAGGAGGTCCTTAATTAAGCTCTCTCCTCGGGTGGCCATAGCTATCAATCTTGCTTCTTCTTGCTCGGCGACCTCAACTATATTGGTAGAAGCAGAGCCCTGGCAGACCATGGTTTTGACCTTTAATCCTAGTTTTAAAAGATCGTCTTTTACAGACTCCAGCTTCTGCTCCTTTTCTTGTGTCGCCTTAAGTAAGGCTTCATCATTATAAGCTCCCTCAACCACGGATAGAAGTACTACTTCCTCAATAAGGTTGGAAATATCTATTAATTGGCCCAATACTTTTCCTGAGTGGACAGAAAAATCTAGCGGCAGAAGTACCTTTTTGAATTTGTTTTGGCCAATAAGACAAGGGATTGCTTTATCAACATCCTTATATTTTTCAAATAACACAAGAATGGGACTCGTGCGAATTACATCAGTAGTGGAGGTTCCTTGCTTCGAAACGCTTTGCCCATTCAGGACTGCTTGCAATAAAAATAGGCATGTTGTTAATAAAAGCGCAGAAAGATAGCGACGTCTTCATTGCTTCAAAACAGCACCATATAAAGGGAATAGTAGATGAGGTGCTTTTTCTTGAAGACGGAAATGCTGCTCCTCTTGAGTACAAATTTGCCGATTATAAAGACAAGATATTTAAAACCTATAATTTTCAGCTGGTTTTGCAGGCTCTTTTGATCCGGGAAAATTACAATATTGAAGTAAACCGTGCTTACGTCTGTTTCACCCGCAACAACAGTTTGGTTAAAGAAATGGAAATTACTATTTCTGATTTCAAAAAGGCTGAGAAGATTATTAAGGAAATACTCGATATCGTTCAAAAAGGCTTATATCCTAAAACCACTAAATTTTCTGGAAAATGCGTAGATTGCTGTTATCGGAATATCTGCGTATGAAGAGATTTTTCTTGTATTTATAAAGGGTTTGATAATTTTCCAGCAAGAATTTTAGCCCCAAAAAAGGGCTCATTTCAGGCCTTTTCTGGCCAAATAACGGAAATTTTTGCCTTATTCGCGAGCAAGATCCACTAAAACAAGGATTGAAACATATCAGAGGTGGCATTACTGGAACACACCCAGAATTCGCGAGCAAGATCCACTAAAACAAGGATTGAAACTATATTTATTACCTGAAAACGTTGGTAATCTCCCTATTCGAGAGCAAGATCCACTAAAACAAGGATTGAAACACATTCATCTCTCCACTCCCCTGACTCTACGATTTCCATTCGCGAGCAAGATCCACTAAAACAAGGATTGAAACACAGTTTCTTCTACTATCGCGCCTTCGTAAAACGCATATTCGCGAGCAAGATCCACTAAAACAAGGATTGAAACTTTCTCCATATTTTATCTGCATCATTGAACGTTTATTCGCGAGCAAGATCCACTAAAACAAGGATTGAAACGCAGTATTATACAGAGAGGTACTGAGACATGACATATAATTCGCGAGCAAGATCCACTAAAACAAGGATTGAAACTTTTGAACTAGAACTTCAGTGTTTAGAATGTCGTTACATTCGCGAGCAAGATCCACTAAAACAAGGATTGAAACATACTGGCTGGGAAAACGGAAAATTGCTCGAAGGTAATTCGCGAGCAAGATCCACTAAAACAAGGATTGAAACAGCAATATGACAGAAGAGGAAATAATATGAAATTCATATTCGCGAGCAAGATCCACTAAAACAAGGATTGAAACCGGCCAACCTACCATTTCGGATGACGAGATCAATATCATTCGCGAGCAAGATCCACTAAAACAAGGATTGAAACTACTCGGTGTGATCTCTGTAAATCTCCTTTCTCAGTTATTCGCGAGCAAGATCCACTAAAACAAGGATTGAAACCCACTGCCCAATATGCAAACATTTTTGAGACTGCAATTCGCGAGCAAGATCCACTAAAACAAGGATTGAAACAAAAAAGAATTGTGTCAGAGAGTAACCGCCATTAATCATTCGCGAGCAAGATCCACTAAAACAAGGATTGAAACTATACTGCCCAGTCCTGGCAATGATCAAGTCTGACGATTCGCGAGCAAGATCCACTAAAACAAGGATTGAAACTTAAATGTAAACGTGATTATAAATCCGATTAGAAAATTCGCGAGCAAGATCCACTAAAACAAGGATTGAAACAGATTAAACAGCACTTGTCTTAATCCAGGTAGCTACCTTATTCTCTCCTTGAAGCTATCTAAGAACTTGCGTAGGATAATTTTATACTGAATTTTCGTACTTCCTGCGCGGTTTGAGGCCAGCAGCAAACTGGTAATTCTCAAAGTCCAAAATCGATTTTCTATTAGCCTCAGAATACTCAGCTGTTCTAATCTTCTCTTCGATTTTGGTAAGCTAACTTTAATTTGATATTCATGAATTCCCATATACACCCTTCCAAGCAAAGTAAATATAAAAATATTAAATTAGTAAGGGAAATTATTATATACTTCTAACTTATCAGGAAAAGTATGCTGATTACTTCTTCTCGCAAACCTTCTGCAAGGACCAGGACGCTTTGCAAGCTGCTTTCGCGGTTTATAGCCGGCAGGTGCATAACACGCGGAAAAATGAGCATGCAGGAACTTCTGGAATTTGCGGAGGGCGGGCCTCTTATAGTCGTAGGAGAATACCACGGAAATCCCGGAGAACTCAGCTTTTACGATGAGGCTGGGAAGCTCCTGTTCTCGCTCAGGTTTACGGACTGGTACTCCAAGGAACTTGATTCCTACTGGTTTTCCGATATCGAGCCAACTCTTACAGGTCAGGGAGAGATTGTGGACGCCTTTGAGGCTTTTTTCCATTTTCAAAGGGTTGAAAGTGATAAAATTGATCAACTTCCTCCCAGTTCCACCTTAATAGCGATTGGAGAAAAGGATATTGATTTTATGGGCAGTGGAAAGTCCCTTTTTAAACTTAATCTCCGAGGTTTTAAAAAGTACTGACCTCCAAACCCTTTATTTAGAGCCGAATTTTATAAATCGATTT
>DATMYS010000378.1:0-2899 GCA_035560835.1 Methanosarcina sp. | reverse complement strand
TCAGTATTAATTATTAACTTAATTTAGAATGTTTTTAAAGTCCGAAAAATAGAAACATTTTCTGATAATTGATAGGGGGTAAAGTAATGAGGAAAATTAAACAGAAAGTCAAAGTAGCAGATAAGCTGTCTCGCGAGGAGTCCAAGCAAGAGGTCATCTCTAAATCAGAAATAAATCCGGATGTGAAACTTAAAGTCGTGGAGGAATCTGCTGATATTGTCCACCTGGTATTACCCCAAAAGCTAAATGCAGCCAGTGGTGGGTGTATGGGATGCGACGGTGTAGGGGGTTGCGGATTCTGCGAGTGTAAAAGCAATATCAGTGATCGGGTACAAATTAGGGATCAAGTACAAATAAAGAATCAAAAACAGATTAAAAATCAGTTACAGAGATGAAACCGTCAGTTTATAATTTCGTCTGGTCAACCGATGACCCGGAAAAGGTAATGATTTTTAATAGTCTTACTACAGCACTGGCTGAAGTGAGAAAGAAACGTATAAATTTGTTGAACGTTCCTCAGTTTGATTACGCTCTCCTGCCAGAAAACGAAAGGCATTTCGTTGACGAGTTACGAAAAGGAGGATTCGTCGTTGACGACACTGCTGACGAACTGAGAATGGTCAAATTTAACTATAACAGTGACAAGTATGACAGCCTGATAGCCAGACTGGTTATCGCTCCCACTTTAGCCTGCAATTTTGCCTGTTCCTACTGTTTCGAGCAATCGGATAAAAGCCAGAGCGAGAACGGTCACCAAAACGCTTTCATGCCAAACGATATAAAGCAGGACTTGCTTAAATACGTTGAAAAAATAGCAAAGACAGGAAAAGATATATTTGTAACCTGGTATGGCGGAGAGCCACTCCTAGCAAAAGAAACTATTTTTGATTTATCGCAGAAAATAATTGCCATTACGGAAGAGAATAACGTTGAATATTCTGCTGGCATGGTTACTAACGGCTACCTGATTTCCAAAGATCCTGACACCGTGCAGAATTTTAAGAAAAGCAGAATTAAGTTTATCCACGTTACCCTGGACGGGCCTCGCGAAGTGCATGACAGCCGCAGAATGTTTAAAGGAAGCAATGGCCCGACATTTGACCGGATTCTAGAAGGGATCAAGCTTCTGAAGGCAAACGATATTGAGACATATATTCGCGTAAATATTGACCGCTCCAATATTGATAATATAAGCAGCCTCCTGAACGTATTAAAGGAGAACAACCTGAGTAACATATTCATTTACCTGGGCCATGTTATACCCTATACAGCGGGATGTAAGTCGTATGAGAGTTCCTGCATATTGACAGAAGAATTCTCAATAATAAACCAGGCTTTCTATAAAAACTTAAATTTAATGGGATTCGAGGCAGGTAGAGAGTCTTTTTATCCAAGATTTGCCCGTGCTTGCGATGCCAACCGGACGAATGCTTTTGTCTTAGATCCTGATGGAGATGTGTACAAATGCTGGACAGAAATAGGTAACAAGGCCACGAGCATCGGAAAAATTGGCGACCTGACACAACAAAAAGAGGAGAAAGGAAACCTCGAGATCCAGTGGCTTGCCTGGGAACCTTTCGAGTATCCAGACTGCGTAGAATGTAAGATGCTACCCATCTGCATGGGAGGCTGTGCCCATCATGCCATGTTCATTAACAGGGGCCGACCAGAATGCAAGGAATGGAAGTATGGTCTGGAAAATTACGTCCGATCCAGGTTTTCAAGTTTGAAGACTCTGAAAGCAACTATCAATAAGTCTTACTGATATTGCCGAAAAACGGTTATAGTCAAGAACCGCCTGAGACGTGTAAGAACCAAAAATTCCAGATAGCTGATATTATACTCCTGTGTAAGTTTCGGAAGATGCTGCCTGATAATTTTTGAGAAGTATGCTGCATCCTTTGCTTTTTTGTCGCTTGGTTTAATGACGGTATTGACTGTCATGTGTCCTCATAGGCTTGAGTTTAAGCTATTACTCGAAATTAGTCCTGTAATATATTTTTGTGTTCCGTATTTAAAAGTAAGGCTCAGTTTACTAGTTACTATAAGATCAAAGAAGGTAAACATTCCTGTTATCGCAGTCAATTAAATCTATAGGAAGGATATGTTTGATTCTCAATTGAAAACGATTATACGAATTTTCTGCTATTGAAAGAAACATGTTAGCTACCGGCGTACCAAATGGAACGTAATGATATTTTATAGGAGAACAGAATAGTGACTGCTACTGATGGAATCATCAGAGATACCTGACAACTATACGCATGCTATTTTTACCAGTTAAAGATGAATTCTACTGGTACCAAATAAGCTCTCACTGACACTAAAGGTCTTGGTTCTGGCTCTTTCACACAGGTTAGCAGGTTACTATCCTGTTTACTCTTCATAACTGTTATCGATTTTACAGACAGGAAGTTTATTATTGAACAAAGGTATCCAAAAATAGAAGCTTGACAAGCTTAAACTCGGCAAATAAAGATCAGGAAGATATTTTAAGATCCTCCTTTAGGAAAAAGGAGAGTCTTTGTTGATGTAATATTGATACTGTAAATGTGGTCTAAGTTCAAGATTTGTTCTTTGGAAAGACCTGAAGCGTTAAATTCAACTTGCCCTTTGACACAAATTGTAGAATTGGGGCTTATGGTTTTGTTACCAATTATCTCATGATTCTCGGTTAGTACTCTTGCTAAAAGATCTTTTGTAAAAATCGGTTCAACAGAATCCAGATGAATTTCCTCATTTTCCTTGTTATATAAGACAAAATCGTAAGTAAAGGACTGTATGCTTGTATTATTTGCACTATCAATAGAACCTAAAACTTCTGTGGCTGCCACTATTTTTAACCCGTCTTCTGCTTGGGAAGAATTGCTGTTTTCCTTAAGCCCAATAAATAATATAG
>DATMYS010000377.1:0-4877 GCA_035560835.1 Methanosarcina sp. | reverse complement strand
GTTAAATTATTCATCAAATGCAAAACTGGAATGTGATATCGATTTCAATTTAAACACTAAACATTTGGGTTTGAGTTTTTCCGCCGAAATCGATATCAGCAGCTCAAAATCCTTAACCGAATACAAATGGATGCAGATTATTTATGTCTTGTTCTTATTTTGCCTTTATGTATTCTTTCCCTAACTTCAATGGAATCTCCTACAATTTTCCAGGGCAAACAAAAATTTACAAGGAGAACCACGTTAAGTATTCAGGCCTGTTTGAATCTCAGTTTATGTGCGTACTCAAACCAGAGGCAAATTAAATAGTATTGTGTTTCCTTATCCAGAATAAAATTAAAATAAGAAAGTTTTTAGGGTTCTTTTTATCTCTGAGCGATAAAGGCGATACCGGTTTTTTATTATGGAAGGTTTTGTAGTCACAGAAGGGAACTCTCATTTCCCTTTGGGCATAAGGGAATACGATAACTTGTTATTTTGTTAACATTATTTTGGTTGATTTCTTTTAAAGTTCCTAACTCTCTGTTCACTGATTTTACCGGAAATTAATTGCAGCTTAAGAACAGTAGTAAAATTGTAAAAGCAACAAAAGATTATTTATTTAAAATCAGATAAGATGTAATTTCATCGTTTTCATAACCAATTTCATTTTTAATTCCAGAAGGTTAGGCAGGAGTGAAATTCTTGGGCTCCAGATCTCCATATCAGGTTTCCGGAAAATCTAAAAGAAAAAATATTTTATGCCTTATAGGTCTGCATAAATGGAAAAGAAGCGGCGGCTTGAATATTTATGCTTCAAATGTGAAAGAAAAGTATTTCGTATGTACGCGCTGCGGGAAGACAAAAACAGTTTATGAACCAAAAAACGAATGAAAATTCTAAAAAAGCTCTGAAAGAAAACCAAATCTTTACCTGCTGGTCTGATTTATAAATGGGTCATACTCTCTCAATTATATATATGTTTCCATGAATTTTTTTTAATCCCGTTAAATTGACACCTTACTTATGCAGGCTCTTATGGAAAGAGCCCTCCGGTGCCGAAAATTATAAGTTCAAAAGCTTGCAAGGGTCTCTTCCAATTTTTGCAAATTTTCCAGTTTTATGCGCTCAAGTTATTACTGGATATATGACTTATTAACTCCAGAATAACTATATAGTTTCATTTCACAGATTATTTTGATAATATGCAAAATTTTGATAACATGCAAAAATTAGAGCCCCTTCCCCTGATCTTCAGCCATCAGATTTTTTTTCAAAATATCCCAGATTTAATCCCCAGAGAGATTTTCCCCTGCTGTTACGTGGAAGGCGGTAAAATTAAACTCATCTCTGGACCCACTCACGCAGGTAAAACCACCTTCATGATTCAGATTGCCAATAGCCTGATGGGAGTAAAAATTTATATTGATTTTGAAGATAGTCGGATGCAGGAGCTAGGATCTGGAGATTTACAGGCGATTGAGGAAACTGCAGCCGAAATCCGCAAAAAAGAAACTGAAGACGGAGCAGGGCGGATTTTCTACTTTTTTGATGAAATCCAGAATCTCCAGGGCTGGAAGAATTGGGTTGACAGGCTTCACAGGCAAGGGGCAGAAATTTATTTAACTTCGTCGAGATCAAAATTAATAGATGAATTTTCTTCCAGGTTTGCAGGTAGATGTAAAATTTTAAGTCTTTTCCCATTCTCTTTTAGAGAATACCTGATGGTTAAGGGTGACGGGATAGTAGAACCAAGTTTTCTAACGCCCTCCAGAAGCGATGAATTGTTATGTATGTTTTTACAGTATTTTGAAAACGGTGGTTTTCCGGATGTAATCAAGAACGGTGACATCAATCTTTCCCGAAAGTATTTTGAAGAAGGGTTGCAAAAAGGGGCTGCAATCGGATATGATATCCAGAAGTTGAAAAAGCTTGCCATATTTCTGATTTCGAACATGTCTTCGGAATACTCCCTCGATACCCTGAAAAAAGTTAGTGGAATCGAGAGTGATGAACTCATAGACACCTATCTGGACTATCTAGAAAACCTTTTCTTACTTTATCGGGTCCCAAAACTCAATAGCCTTCAGGAAAGCGAGAAGGGAAAAGACGTTCCCTGCAAAATTTATGCGGGCGATACCGGCCTTTTCAAGGCAGTATATCCCGGTTACCCTGATAGCCTTGGGCTGAGATTTGAAAATCTTGTATTCCTTGAATTGTTGAGAAGGGAAAAACAGGTATTCTACTTCCGGAAAAAAAGAGAATGTGATTTTGTTATCAAAGAAAATGATAGCCAAAAAGTTTCGGCTGCAATTCAGAGTTCGATTTGCTTCGGAAACCCCATAGTGAGGGAAAGAGAAATTCTAGGACTAACTGAAGCCTTGGATGAGTACGGCCTTGAAGAGGGACTTATCCTGACAATGGATGATGAGGAGACCGTAAGAATTGAAGGCGAAACCGGGAGGAAAACAATAATTGTCAAATCATTATGGAAGTGGATGCTGGAATAAAAGAAAAAGTAAAAAGAAGGGAATTGCCATTTAATGTATATCAAGCCTATCCCGAAACTAGATTTATATCAAAATTGTCAATTTATTCTTATACCATCCGTGAAATCGATGACGTTCTCAGGGGATTCATAGAGCTTTCTCTTCCTCCATAGAAACTGCAAACAAGAAGATCTCGTGGAGACTTGATAAGTCAATGAACGGTATTTTGTAAGTCGTTATGAAGGGGTTGTACATGGAAAGACATTCTATGTCGTCATTTGCAATTATGGAAAAAGAGGGCAGAGAGCATATAACGAAGATAATCTCATATATTTTCAGCTGAGCCTATCCCAAAACCTATTCTATTCCAAATCATCAGGGAGTTTTCACGATCATTTTCCATGATCAGATATTCGATTGACTGCTCTAAATACTAGATTCAAAAATCAGATTTTGGGTTTCGGGATAGGCTCGCTAATCAAAGTTGCGCTGGCGCACCCCGCTGTAAGCAGGCTGTCCTACAATTACCATCAGTAATATCTAAATTCCTTTTTTTTCGATTTAAAGGCTTTATACACCTTATTTTTTTGCGTGTTTTTGCCTTAGATTGAATTGTCGGACAACCTGCAAGCAACGGGGTATGTTCGCGCCACCGCTCCAAATTCCGTTAAAAGAAATAATAACCCTAAACAATTTAGTTTGAGCAGAAGTTAATAACCGAAAATGGAATTGAGAAATCATATTCTCAGCAACGTTTACCGGGGAAGTTTTCCATCCCCGCAGCAAGCTATTGGGGTATTCGATTGAAACAAAGGAACGCCAAGAGCTATTGCAAGTCCCTGTTTCCAGTCAATGCTTCTCTTAAGCTCTTTTAGCTCGCAGTTTGCCCTGCTACACTCTCCTGTGGATTGCCAGTCTATTTGAGAGCTAGATTGATAATTAGGAGAATAATCATGATTGTCCATAAAATCGCCTTCTCCAAACTCCTTTTTTCAGGCAATTTGTTTTCTGAAGAGGTTGCAGGAATTAATCTTAATATCTAGCAACTTTTCGATGTTCATTTTTGCAGCAATACCTTTTGCAGCGCCCGGTACCGATGTAATTACACCGATGTCTAGTTCTTCACGCAGCTCGCGCATAACGTGCTCGTCTACCAGGTCCATCTTATCGACCCCGAGTTTCTTTGCGACGTACTCTTTTGCCTCGCCTATGCGCATGTTTTTCGAGAACTCCATTCTTGCAACAAGGTCTCCTGCAGCTCTCATTCCAGTCATACCTGAAGCCATTATGTGGGAAATCGGCATACCCATTGGGTCGCCGACCCCGATCTATATGCCGTCGACGCCTGCAATTTCGACCATTGCCTTGCTTGCCCTTGTAACTGCATCAATAGGAGGAGTTTCAAGCATTGGAATTCCGCCAACTCCCATACCCATATTTACGTGACAGGGAATTGGAGACGCTTCTACTGCAGCCTTGATGAAAGTAACTGCACGAGCAAGGTTCCAGGCTGAGGTCTTGCTGGTGTTGGTGTTGCACACAGGCCCGAAAACATTTGCTCCTGCCTTTGCGATCAGAGGGACCTGCTGGTGAGGCCAGAGGCCGGCAAGGGTTACGCCATCATACTGAAGGTTTCCGTGCATACCAAGTACGCATTCTCCGGCCATACCTGCTTCAATATACATATCAGGAAACTCTTTTCGGAGGGCCTCGATTGCATGGAGTGTACCGTACATGTCACCGTCACCTGCTGCGCCGGTAGTGTCAAAGTTAACACCGTCGGCTCCAGATGCAAAGAGCTTCTGCATGACCCACACAGTATCCCTTGTCAGGTGTTCTGCAGCGTGTTCCATCGATTCCCAGGCTTCAGGGATCTTGAAAGCCTTCATAAGGTCACCAGGGTTCTCAAAGGGGCCATCAGGGGTGTAATAAAGACCCATATTGGGCATTGCACCGTAAAATAACGGAATGATCATGTTCTGCTGGCAGACTTCCATTGCCTGGCACTCATTTGAGACGACAGGTTTGACAGGCTTGAAACTGTAATCAATGTGCCCAAGTTCCATTGTGTCGGCACCAAAAGCACGCTCGTGCATCATGCAACCAACTAAGCGACTTGAGGGAATACCAACACCACTGTTACCCTGGTCACCGTCAAGACGGATAGTACCAATGTCGTGAGTTACAGGAATTTCCATACCCTGTTCGACACTCACAGCCTTGCCGGGCATCATAAGTATTTCTGCAAGCTTGTCGATTTCATTGCCGCTGAGACAAGGGATCTCACCAAGGTCGGCAGCATTTGCAGTTCCGGCATCGATCTCAGCCATAATTTTTTCTTTGGTAAGGAAGACACGTTTACCGTCTCCCATTCTCAAAGCATATTCAATTGCCATTTTTTTATCCTCC
>DATMYS010000376.1:0-5500 GCA_035560835.1 Methanosarcina sp. | reverse complement strand
GTTTAAAAATTCTTTTTAATATCAGATTCATTTTCACAAAAGGACAGCGGGTTATAAAAGATCGTTTTTTTAAAATTTTTAATTCATGCGAAGACTTCTATCACACTCGTACGAACTCGCAAAGTGTCGTGGTAAAGCTGATCTAATGATAATAAAAAACTGATTCCCAGAAATGAGAATAAAGCTGCTTTTGTTAATTTCTTCATACCTACATCCTCATGGGTCAATCCCTTGTATCAACTTTGGCATAAACAAAGTATTATCAGCCTAACATTCAATTAATTTTTTTAATTTAAATCTGATTTTTTTCAATATATTTAAATAACAAAAGTGTTAATGTACTCTGCTAACAAGTATCACGTTAGCGGTTATCATAATATTAAGCTATCCCTAAACACGAAGTTTAGGCCTTATAGAAAACCTATCTAAATCAGTTACAATAGGCTGAAAGTAAACAAGTTAGGATTTATGCACTTGAGATGCAAAATCAAGCACAATAGACATTCGGTTAAATGTGCGTTTTAGAGAATTGAAGGTTTAAAGCATACTGGTTTATAAAGAACCGAGATTTCTTCCTAATCTTGTATTTGAATAACAATAAATTCCCAATCATGAAAACAATCCTGAAAACAGGGATTTGTTGGAAAATTTATTTAGTGTATACTAATTAACATAGTTCAAAAATTTAATATTAAAGGACTGTTTCCATGGATAGAACTAATAACAGATGGTTTTACGTTGTTATCGGTATAGTATTATTTTTATTTCTTGGAATGCTTTATGCTTGGTCTTTGTTTATTGCGCCGCTTGAAAAGGACTTCGGATGGACGCGTGCTCAGACCTCTCTTATTTTCACAATTTCAATCATATTCTTCTGTCTGGGAGGTATGGCAGGAGGCTTTATTACCGGCAAAAAATCTCCAGGCTTTACGATCTTGATTTCAGCCGTTTTCCTATTGTGCGGCTTTGCTGCTTCTTCACAGATAAACAGTCTTACAGGTATTTATATCACATATGGTGTCATAAGCGGCTTTGGAATTGGTCTTAGCTATAATGCGGTCATAAGCACAGTGACAAGATGGTTTCCGGACAAAACGGGTGCTATTTCCGGTCTTCTTCTTATGGGCTTTGGCTTCGGAGGCATGCTACTGGGCTCCACTGCAAACGAGCTTATTAAAGCAATAGGCTGGCGCCAAACATTTTTATTCCTCGGTATTGCCTTTGGAATAATAGTTTTCATAGGCTCCCGGTTATTAGTGCTTCCGCCTTCAAACTATGCTTTCCCAAAAGCTGCTGCCAAAGCGAAAAATGCTGGCATTGTGGGTATGGAAATAAATTCTTCTTTAATGATAAAAAGACCCACCTTCTGGATTTATCTGATATGGAGCATTTTATCAACTGCAATGGGCCTTGCTCTGATAGGACACGCAGCTCCTTTTGCAAATGATCTTAAGGCCACAGCATCGCTGGCTGCCTTCGGAGTCGGTCTTATTTCGGTCTGTAATGGCTTGGGACGGGTGACCCTTGGTGCAATTTGCGATAGGATAGGCTTAAAAAAGACGATGACCATAATAAATACAACTTATATTACAGCTATCGTGATATTAATCGCTGCGGCCACTTCAAAAAGCATTCCTCTTCTTCTTCTAGGATTTGCGGTCACAGGTCTTTCTTATGGTGGCGTCCCCACAATGAATACTGTCTTTGCAAACGCCTTTTATGGGAAAAAATATTTCGCGCAGAATTTGGGGATAGTAAATACCAGCCTTATTGGCGCGGCCTTTATTGGTCCTTATGTAGCCGGTACGCTCCGTACTACTACCGGTTCATATGTATCAACCTTGTACGCGATGGCCATTCTCGCTATTGTCGCCTTTATTGCAAACGTTCTTATTAAGAGACCTTAACGTGCCATGTATCTACATGGCAATCATGCATTAATATTTACAACCTGAGAACGGTTTCACAAATCAAAAGAAGGTTTTGTTATGAAATACTGGCAGCCGAAATACGAAACAATGAATCCCGAAGAAATGAAGAGATTACAGCTTAAACGCCTTCAACAGAGCTTAAAGCTGGTCTATGATAATGTTCCTTTTTACAGGCAGAAATTCAAAGAAGCCGGAGTCACTCCCGAGGACGTTAAAACCCTCGATGACATCCGTAAAGTGCCTTTTACTCGGAAAGCCTACCTTCGGGAAAATTATCCTTTCGGGCTTTTTGCTGCCAAAAAAGAAGACATAGTACGTATCCACGCCTCTTCAGGGACAAGTGGGAAGCCAACCGTCGTCGGCTACACGGCAAAGGATATCGAGACCTGGTCTGACATGATGGCCCGGGACCTCACAATGATAGGGCTTTCAGCAGGCGACACTATTCAGAACTCAATGAATTACGGGCTCTTTACCGGCGGCCTGGGTTTCCACTACGGCGTTGAAAGAATGGGCGCAATGATTGTGCCCGCAGCAACCGGAAATACCGCCCGGCAGCTTGAGATGATGATCGATTTCGGCGTAACCGCAGTACACTGTACCCCATCCTATGCCTTTTACCTTGCCGAAACTGCCGAAGAACTCGACCTTATAGACAAGCTCTCCTTAAAAGCCGCCATTTTCGGCGGGGAGCCCTGGTCGGAAAACACGCGGAAGCAGCTTGAAAAGCGGCTTAACCTCAAAGCCTACGACTGCTACGGCCTGTCGGAGATGTTCGGGCCAGGAATCGGTTTCGAGTGCCAGGAACAGGACGGTCTGCACATCTGGAACGATAATTTCCTTGTCGAAGTCCTTGACGAAAACGGAGAACAGGTTTCAGAAGGCGAAAAAGGCGAACTTGTCCTCACTTCCATCAACAAGGAAGGCTTCTGCAATATCCGATATCGCACAGGTGACATGACAAGGCTTCTTGAATCCGAATGCGAGTGCGGCCGGAAAACCACAAGAATTTCCCGCCTCATGGGCAGGGCTGACGACATGCTGATCGTAAGAGGTATCAACGTTTTCCCTTCGCAGATCCAGGACGTTATCTCCCGTATTCCGCAGGTGGGCGAACACTTCCAGCTCATACTTGATCGCAACAAACACATGCTCGACGAACTCACAATCGAGGTCGAACTCGAAGATAATGCCTTTACCGGCGACCTCAAAGACCTTAAAGCCGTCCAGGACTACGTCCAGCACGAACTTAAAGCCGTTCTGAATATCCGCACAAATGTCGAGCTCCTTGAGAAAGGTAGCATCGAAAGGACCGCAGGCAAGGCAAAGAGAATCATTGACAGGCGCCAGCAGATTTAAAGCTGGTCAGCTCCAATCAGTAATTAAACAGGGAAACTTATTCCCTGATCTTCCTAACCTTTTTTGACGATTCTTTTTCAGCAGCTCTTTTTTATCTTACTTCAGTTTCTATTGTACAACCCGCAGAGCAGAGAGAATCGATTTTCAGAACCCCAGGCAACTCCACGCTCGACTAAGGAGAGCGGTCTTGCAGACAAAAAGAAGAAAAAAGCCAGCAAAAAACACGAAAAAGCCTCAGATTTGATAAAAAAGCAGAACTAAACACTATTTGGGAATAATTTCAGGTGTGTATAAGTCTTTTTTGTATTCCTTTCTTCTTTTTGATAAATGTCGCCAGACAAGCTGGCAGGGTTTCCGATACTATTTGAAATTAAAGCCCTTTTCAGGTAGGATATTTTTCTGAATAATAAGCTATATTCACTATGCTAAACCGTTCTTACCACGCTTGACGCAGGAGAGCAGCCTTTTCATAATATGCGGAAAAACTGAAATTCCTGAATTTTATAGATGGAATTCTAAAACAGCCAAAACCTGAAAATTTTCGTTTTAATCTATCTAAATAATACAAGGTATTATAAAACACGGATCTGAAACACGGCTCTGGCTTGTAAATACAAAAAATTAAGATATGTGTTATAGGTAACACATATTAACCAGAGCTTGAATTTGCCTCAACGTTCCATTTACTTTTACCTTAATTCTTTGGATCAAACTTTATAGCCCGGTCGTAAACGATCTCTGAGTATGCTGGCCCGGTCTTTGTTGTGTTTTCCAGGTAAGCCCTCCAGGCAACAAAAAGCGGTTGATCCAGTTCTATGCCATGAGGCCCCATACCATAGGGAACCTCGTAGCAGTATTGATCACCTTCGCTGCAGTTTCTGGCGAGCTTGTAGACATACAGGTATTTCACATTAGGATTGTTGGGGAGGTATTCCTCAGCAGATCCATTGAAATCTGCGTCTGTGATTGCTCTAACGCCATTCCACACATCAGCTCCGTATATTGCGAAGTTCGAGTACGTCGCCTTTCCTGTGGCTACATGGTTGACCCCATAGACAATTATGAACTCATTGGTATCATTGCCCAGAGTAACTGCCGGATCTCGCAGGAAAGGATAGTACTGCGAGGTGTTAAAGAAAGGAGGTGTCGGCGAAGAGACAGTCTGGTTTGCTGTCCACAGATAGCATGCATCGTTGTTAGGACCTACGGCGTTGATTCTTCTCTGAATAGCATCACTCCCTGCCGGAACTGCCTGACTGGTCGGAAGCTCTATGGCATTCGATTCGTTATATTTATCGAGAATCGCATTCCTTAGCTCTTCGAGATCATCTATAAGCTCAAACTCTGTTTGCCCAGTTCCACGGACTCTTATCTCCGGATAATCATACGGGTTCATCTCCGTAGATTTGTTGGGAGTTATCCTGAAAACAGTTGCGGGTGTATTATTGATGTAGTTCTCACCAGCCTGCTTGTCATTGAATAAAGCTGGACGGACAAATGCAGCAAATGTATCGGAGTTATTCTCCAGACCCATGTTTAATATGGATGAAGGAAGAACCTGGGTGTTAATTATACTGTCCGAATATCCTGCTGATTGGGCAGCAGCCCGGATGCGTTGATCAATGCCTTTATCGGCCGTAATGATTATTACCGTGGTTTGATTGAAAGGATTTCTAGACGACCCATTTGGAGTCCCTTCGGTTTTGATAACCAGATTGTTCATTGTATCTGCTATGTTGGCAAAAAGCCATCTCTTCTCATTTCCATATGTCCTGTGCATTATGTAATGATCGTAGCTGAAGTACCTGCATTCCGGAGGCGTTCTTCCCACGAAAACAACAGCTTCATCAGGACGAAGGTTCCAGATTGGAGTTGTGTTCCCGCTCATCCCGAGCGCACTTGTTAGTTTAGAAATCCTTTCATCTACTTCATGACCACTTGCTGCTGGAACAAAGAATGCCACATATTTTGTGGTTGGATTGTTTCCGTATGCAGAAGGTAATACTCCTTTCTCTAATAAACCGATTAGATCAAAGTAACCCAATTCACCTTCCTGTACGGTGAATCCATCTTGCTCTAAAGCCTGTCGAAAAGCCTCTGCGTCATATGTTTCCACATTCGTTTCCACATTTTCTGCGAGGGCAATTCCTGTTAGCGTTGTGAATGAAACGCCAAGTAATATAAGTAATATATAATTTTTCAAATAATAT
>DATMYS010000375.1:0-10708 GCA_035560835.1 Methanosarcina sp. | reverse complement strand
CGTACTTTCACGTTTATTCCGTCAAGCGGAGCCCAGTGGATGATTTTCGCTTTTGCTTTTTTAAGGGCTTCAAGCGAAACATCCGAGATCTTTGCCTGAAGTGGGGAAAGGGAAGTGATTTCTATATTGCAGAAATCTTTTAAGCGGATAATAGAGCCCACTTCCAGCTTTTTGACATCCTCCGTGCAGACAAGTACTTTATTTCCTACAGCAATTTCCCTGAATCCTCTTGCATGGTCAGTAGGGTGAAGAGGAAGTTTCGCAACTGTCGGCTCTGAATCTGTAATTTCCAGTTCCACAGGGTCCCAGACAAAGAAATAGCGGTTTGCAATAGGGTCCACAATTTTACGGTTTTCGGCGTAGAGAGACTCCATGCTTATGCTTACGTCCGTCATTCCGACTCCCATCTCTATCATGAATTTCTTTAGGGCCTCGGCCTGGATTCCACGGCGCCGAATTGCACGGATTGTTGGAAGCCTAGGGTCATCCCAGCCGCTGTACTCTCCTGCTTCAATAGCTTTTCTCAGAGTACTCGTACTGAACTTTCCGAATTCGTGGATCTTGACCCTGCCCCAGTGGGTTGTTCTCGGGTACTTCCAGCCAAAGTATTTGTAGATATATCCCTGCCGTTTTTCACTGTCTATAAGGTCTTTACCCCGGATGATATGGGTCATGCCCAGTTCGTGGTCTTCAATTGCGCCTGCAAAATCCAGAAGCGGCCAGACAATGTATTTGTTCCCTATCTCAGGGCGGGGATGCGACATCTTTCTTATCCTGAAAGCTCCCCAGTCCCTCAACGCAGGGTCCTTATGCTTTATATCTGTCTTGATCCTCAGCACCGCCTGCTGGTCTTCATATTCCCCGGCAAGCATTTTCTCCCAGTGCATAAGATTTTCCTCAGGTCTGGTCTCCCTGTGCGGACAGGCCTGCTTTGCATCCTTAAACCGTTTGAAATCTTCCCCTTTACAGAAGCAGACATAAGCCTTGCCCATCTCGATAAGTTTTCTTGCGTAATCGTAATAGAGAGGGAAATGATCAGAGGCATAGACCACTTTGTCAGGCACAACCCCGAGCCATTTGAAGTCATCGAGATACCAGTAATAAGCCTCAAGCATAGGTCGCTTTATATCAGGATCGGTATCATCGAAACGCAGGACAAATTTTCCTCCGTACATTTTCACATATTCGGAATTAACTACCATACCTCTTGCACTGCCAAGCGTTCCGGGCCCGTTTGGATTAGGGGCAAAGCGCATTACAACTTTGCCATTTTCTACTCCTTCAAGAGGTTTTAAGCCTTTGTCAGGCTCCTTTTTTACACTAAGAGCTTCGATAAGCTCGGGGGCAATTTCCGAAAGCTTTGCCTCCCAGGTTTCAGGATTTCCTTTTGCAATCTCGGGAATAATAATTTCAAGAGCCTCAGATACTGCACTTGGGTCAGATCTGAGTTGAGGGCACTCCCCCATTACTTTGCCCATTACAGCTTTAGGTTGGGGGGCTTTCCCGTATTTTACAGCATTTTGATAAGCGTATTTTTCAATTGTTTTAATGTCTTCAGGACTTAAGGTCATAGAAGCTTCTCCAAAAATAAACATGAATTGAATCATTTAGAATGATTGAATGATTAAGAACAACCCTTTTTTGAAAAGGCTTGTCTGCAACCCTTTTCAAAAAAGGGTTGATCGAAAACCTCAGCAACGTTTGAGTTTGAGGACCTTATCCCCAAACCCTATCGGCGTGATCACAAGCCTTTTCAAAAAAGGCTTGAGCGAAAACTCCCGTTTGATCTAAAACCCTAGCGATGGCGTGATCAACCGGCGCAACGGTTGGTTGAGAAAAACATGTAAATAGGATTATAAAAAGTCACCGAAGCGAAGGAATTCCCGGCAAGAACTGAGAAAAACCTTTCCAAAAATTTTTTCCTGCATACAGGAGCCATTATTTTGGGATGGAAGCTTCTATTTCCTGGATGCGGGACACTTTTTCATTGATTTTCTCAAGCTCATGCTGGAAATTCTCCAAGAATTTCGGAACGGCATCTCCTGGTACTGCCCCCTGAGCGGAAGGCTTGATAAGATTAGCCTGTTCAAGGACCCTGAGGGAGTAACGCACCTTATGGTTCTGCATTCCGGTAACTTCTGCAAGTTTCAGGATTCCTATAGGAGCTTCTTCAATTACTTTTTTGAGCACCAAAAGATGGCGCTCGGTAAGGTCAAGTTCATTTCCAATATTCCCAAGCAGCATCAGACAACCTCGTTTCTAAGTATTCCGATTCCCTGAATTTCAACTTCCACAATGTCTCCACGCTGAAGTTCTCCAACGCCAGGAGGGGTCCCTGTGGCAATAATATCTCCTACTTCCAGGGTCATAATCTCGGTGATAAATTCAATAAGATAAGGAATGTCAAAAAGAAGGTTTGAAGTGCTGGAAGCTTGCCTGGTTTCCCCATTTACCCTGCAGGCAATTTTTGTATCCTTAATATCAAGTTCGTCGGGAAAAGCAAGATAAGGCCCGAAAGCTGCAAAGGTATCAAAACTCTTTGCCCTTGTCCATTGCTCATCTTTTTGCTGGAGGTCCCGTGCGGTCACATCATTAAAGCATGTATAACCCGCAATTACATCTATGGCCTTTGAGGCTGAGATGTTCTTACAGCGTTTACCTATAACGACTGCAAGTTCTGCTTCATGCTCTACTCTGGAGCTGGATGCCGGATAAATTATCTTGTCTTGATGCCCTATAATGGCTGACGGAGGCTTTAAAAAGAGTACAGGGTTCTCCGGGACTTTCATGTTCAGCTCTTCAGCATGATCCCGGTAGTTCAGGCCGACACATACGATTTTCGAGGGAGATGAAGGCGGAAGGACACGAAGTTCCGAAAGATCAAAAATCCCTGGGGGAGTCCCTCCTTTAGGATACACGTGTCCATTTTCAATTACTCCATAAAAAATGTTATCTCCTGATCTGAACCTTCCAATCATATCTCGGTCTTCTCCTGCTTATTGGAACGATTTAGCCTGCTTCCCTTTATTTTTTTAAAGGATATATTCAAACTTAAATTTTAACTCTTCGCCCACTGGCATCCCGCGTATATTTTCCCAGCTCGGAATCCAGGAGTTGCACACCTGAAAATACAGGTCCGTCCTTGCAAACCCTCATCCCGGATCGGTCTATACAGCATGCCCCGCAGACTCCTATACCGCATTTGAAATAACGGTGGAGGCTGAACTCAGATTTTTCAAGAATCTCTCTGTCCTCAAGGAGTCTGAAAACTGAAACCATCATTATTTCCGGTCCACAGACTGCAATTCTATCATAAACCGAAAGGTTGAGGTCGGTGAGTACATCGGTCACAAAGCCTTTTTTTCCTTTTGACCCGTCGTCCGTAGAAACGTAGACTTCCCCTACTTCTGCAAAGCGCTCTTCGAAAAGCAGTTCGCCTGCATTCCGCGCTCCAAGAACCGTATGCACTTCCGAGCCTGCACTCCGGGATGCCTCGGCATAAGGAACAAGGGGAGCAGCTCCGACCCCGCCTGCAATAACCAGAGTTTTTTCTCCTTCCAAAGGCAGGGAAAAGCCCTTTCCGAAAGGCCCTCTGAGCCCGAAAGAATCCCCTTCTTTCAACTCAAAAAGCTTTGAAGTTGCCTCTCCTACTTTCTGGACAGTTATGGAATTCTTACTCGAGAGACCCATAGGTATCTCGTCCACGCCCCTTACCCAGACCATTACAAACTGGCCGGGCTTCATAGTCTCAAACTGAAGATCAACGTAAAAAGTCCTGATCGAAGGAGACTCTTCATTTATCCGTACTATTGTAGCATTAAGAGGAAGCATCAGACCATCTCATGGGAAAGCCCTATTAATTCCTTTACATCCGAATAGCCTTTCCTCTGCAGGAAAGCTTCGGTACCTGTACTGATTTCGGAGAAGATATCAAGCCTGTCATACACAGCCGATCCGACCTGAACAGCCGCAGCCCCTGCCATCATCAATTCTACCGCATCCTGCCAGGAGGATACTCCTCCTACACCTATTACAGGGATCTCCAGGGCCGTATAGAGGTCATAAACGCATTTGACAGCTACGGGTTTGACAGCTTTTCCTGAAAGTCCACCTGAGCGGTTTCCCAGGACAGGATATCCGGACTCGATATCTATAGCCATCCCTTTTAAGGTATTAATTGCAACAACAGCATCTGCACCCCCTGATTCAGCTGCATTTCCTATGCACGTAATATCAGAAACATTCGGGGTAAGCTTAACCCATACAGGCACATTCACCACATCTTTCACTGCGGCTGTTACTGCCTCTACAAGACAGGGGTTAGAGCCGACGGCAGCTCCGTACCCTTCGGCATGAGGACAGCTCACATTAAGCTCAAAAGCATCGGGCTTTGCAGGGAGCAGGCCCTCGGCAACTTCTTTAAATTCCGCAGGATTTCCACCGAAGATGCTTGCAATTACCGGGACCTTGGAGTCCTTTTTTGCAATCTCGAGTTCCTGGAGGAAACTGGGATAGGAAGGGTTCGGAAGTCCCATAGCATTCAAAAATCCGCAGTCAAGCTTGACCATACTCGGGTTTGAATGCCCGGTTTTAGGCATGGGGCCTATGGATTTGGTCACAACCCCACCTGCTCCTCCCTCACGTGCAACCCTGCACAGCGATGCTCCGGTTGTGCCAAGTATCCCGGCTGCAAGAATGGTCGGATTTTTCAGTTTAAGTCCGGTAAGAGTGTACATAGCTGGCTCCTTTATGCCCTGTTAGAATATCGTTCGTATTATCATTCGTATAAATCATCTGAGTCGCACGAATCTCTGGAAAGCTGCAGGAGCGCTTCCTCAGCCAGTCTCTTTCCACCCATCTGTACAAGTCTGCTTCCGAGTTCCCTGGCTTTTTCAATTCCTCCTGCCATAGGAATAAACTCATTTATGCCGACAGTTTCCTCTCCATCCAGGGAAAGGACCTCGGCCCGCACATGGATTTCATTCCTGTCAGGCGTAATTTCGGCATAAGAACCTATAGGAGTGGTGCATCCTCCCCCAAGTTTGGAAATCAGGATGCGCTCGATTTCGGTGGCAATCCGGCTATCGGTATGATCAAGTCTGGAAACTGCAGCTTCAGCCTCAGTGCCTGCCCTTGTGACAACTGCAACTGTACCCTGATTGGGAGATGGGCAGAAGAAATCTGGAGAAAGAACCTCCCCTTCAAGTTCCCAGCCCATGCGTTCAAGTCCTGCCTTGGCAAGCAGAATGCCATCATATTTTCCTTCTTTGAGCTTCCTGAGTCTTGTGTCGATATTACCCCTTAAATCTTGTGTAACAAGGTCAGGCCTGTAGCGTTTGACCTGGGCAGCCCTTCTCAGGGAACTCGTGCCTATAATGGACTGCTCTGGCAGTTCATCCAGGGGAGTCCCGTCATAAGTCAGCAGGATATCAAATGGGGTATCTCGCTTTAAAACGGCTACGGTTGGAAGGGTTGGTGGGCGAATCGTTGGCATATCTTTCATGGAATGGACAGCAATATCTATTTCTCCCGCGAGCATAACTTCGTCCAGTTCCCTGACAAAAGCCCCAACTCCACTTGATACTGCGTGCAGAGGCCGATCAGTAAACCGGTCTCCGCTGGTTTTTATGACTTTCAAGCTGGTTTCAACGCCCTGTGCTTTCAAGAGGCGCGCAACATTCTCGGCCTGGGCAAGTGCAAGCTGACTGCCCCGCGTACCTATAATCATGTGAAATCCTCGTTTTCAAAGATGTGAATCCGCTTAAAGATAAATCCGCTCAGAGATTTTCGGTATATGCTTTAAGGGTTTTTTCAATGTCTTCTTCGCTGTGGGCTGCGGAGACGAAATTGGTCTCGAACTGCGAGGGAGGGAGGAAAATTCCGCTTGCAAGCATTCTGTGGAAGAAAGCAAGGTAACCTTCCTTATCGCACTTCAGAGCCTCCTGGTAGTTGTGAGGTTCGGCCCCAAAGAAAATCTTGAACATTGAAGCAATTCCGCATACGCTGTAATCAAGCCCTTCGTCTTCAACGATTTCGGCGAGTACAGCCCGTATGTAATCGCCTTTCGAATTGACTTTTTCGTGAATCTTTTCCTCTTTCAGATAGTCAAGAACTGCAATACCCGCAGCCATGGAACAAGGGCTTCCACTGAAAGTTCCTGCCTGGTAGACCGGGCCGGATGGAGAGATCATTTCCATTATTTCCCGTCTGCCGCCAAAAACCCCTATAGGCATCCCTCCACCCACGATCTTTCCAAGGGTAGTCATATCAGGCACGACCCCGAAGTATTCCTGTGCCCCTCCCATTGCGAGTCTGAATCCGGTAATAACCTCATCGAATATGAGAAGCACGTTGTTTTCCAGGGTAAGCTTCCTGAGCTCTTCCAGATATCCGGGCAGGGGAGTTATAGGACCTATGTTCCCGAGCACGGGTTCTATGATGACTGCAGCCAGCTCATCCCTATTTTTCTCCACAAGCTCGGTCATTGCTCCGATATCATTATACGGAGCCTGCAGGGTGTGCTTTGTGAAATCTGCAGGGATTCCCAGGGAATCAGGCTCTCCGAGCGTTGTAGCTCCTGATCCTGCTTTTACCAGCACCGCATCATGAGCCCCGTGAAATCCGCCTTCAATTTTGATGAATTTGTTCCGTCCTGTAAAGCCGCGAGCAAGTCGAAGGGCACTCATCGTGGCCTCAGTGCCTGTGGATACGAAGCGAAGCATATCGATACTGGGATAATACCCTGCAATTTTCTCGGCGAGGGTTACTTCAAGCTCCGTGGGGGTTCCATATAGCCAGCCTTTATCGAGCTGGGCTTTAATAGCCTCTTTTATTACAGGGTGATTATGCCCAAGGAGAGCAGGGCCATAAGCCAGACAGTAATCGATGTATTCGTTCCCATCAAGATCCTTTATTTTTGAACCGTTAGCTGATGCAGTATAGAACGGATAGGGCTTGATTGCACGCACAGGGCTGCTTACCCCACCCGGAATAAGGGTCTTTGCTTTCTCATACATCTGTCTGGACTTCTCAAGTGTTACCTCATATATCATGGAAATCTCACCGGATTGGAATGAAAATTGTAAGAATTATTCGTAAATTTAAGTTAAGTTCTGGAATTTAAGTTCTGGAATTTAAGTTAAATTCTGGATTGAACTTAAATCACACATCGAACTGAGTTTATACTGAACTGAATTATACTGAACTGAATTTATACTAAACTGAATTATACTGAACTAGATTAATATTAAACTGATTTTATATATTAATCTACACTTTAAAGTTAAGGTGTTTTACACCTTACTGTACTCCTTTCTATCTTATAACAGAGCCTCCCTCTATTAAGCAGTTATTGATGAATTTGATGGCGCACAAGTTGAATGAGCAATAGGCTTGATGACAGGGGAGGCGGAAAGAGGGAAAAACGAAATAGGTCTGAAGAATGAGCGCCTACAAAAGAGGCGCTTACTTCAGCATGCGGGCAGCATCCTTTGCAAAGTAGGTAATGATAATATCGGCTCCTGCCCTTTTGATGGAGATAAGAGACTCATATATTGCTTTCTTTTCATCAAGCCAGCCGTTAGCTGCTGCGGCCTTAATCATGGCGTATTCTCCGCTTACGTTGTATGCGGCTGTCGGCATCCCGAATTCCGTCTTGACCCGATAGATAATATCAAGGTAAGGAAGGGCCGGCTTTACAATTATTATATCTGCGCCTTCAGCTACGTCCAGGGTCACTTCCCTTATAGCTTCATTGCTGTTTGCAGGATCCATCTGATAGGTAGAACGGTCTCCGAAGGAATATCCTGACTCAGCGGCTTCTCTGAAAGGACCATAAAAACAAGAATGGTATTTTGCGGCATAGGACATTATCGGGATATTCTCAAATCCACTAATGTCAAGTGCTTGCCGGATGGCTTCTACCATTCCGTCCATCATTCCAGAGGGGGCCACTATATCAGCGCCTGCCTTCGCATGGCTCACTGCAATCTTTCCGAGAACCTCAAGGGTGGGATCATTCAGGATTTCTTTCGTTTCTGAATCCACGATTCCGCAATGCCCATGGTTTGTGTATTCGCACATGCAAACATCCGTAATCACCACAAGCTTATCTCCAAGCTCGGCCTTGATTCTCCGGACAGCTTCTTGAACAATGTCATTTTCACCATACGAGGAACTGCCTTCGGCGTCTTTGAATGCAGGCACTCCAAAAAGGATTACTGCAGGAATTCCGAGGTCTGCAATCTCTTTTGCTTCGTTTGCGACCTCAGAGAGAGGAATATTACATATTCCGGGCATGGAAGAGATTTCAACAGTAGAGTAGATATTTTCATTCACAAAAATAGGCTGAACCAGGTCATCTAAGGATAAGGTAGTTTCACGCACGAGGTTCCTGATTTTCCCTTTTCTCAATCTTCTTAACCTGACATCTGGAAACATTTGATCACTTCTCTGCGAATTATCTGCGAATTTTATGTAGCTTCTGATTCTTTTTTATTAGTTGCCTTTTTCAGAGACCCGACTTATCGCACTCTCGCAATCGGGTTTTATTTTTTCCACCTTTACCTTGTCTTTTTCGAGGCAGAAAATCCTTGAAACTACATCAAGGAACTCATCGTTTCCGAGCTCTGCAGCCTGGCGGAGAACCTTGGTGGGCTCGGCAAGAATTTTATTTGCGATGGAATGAGTAAGGTCGTCAAGCACTTCGGTTTCGATTTTGCCTATTGTATGGTAAGCACGGAGCCTGTTAACTGCTTTTTCCCTTTCCCTTATCCTTACATCGTATATCTGCCTGTAAAGGTCGGAAATAATTTTATCGGCTTGCTGGCGCTTATATTGAAGGTTTAAAAGCCTGATTTCCTCTTGAATTATAGCTTCGGCTTTTTTAGCTTCCTCTTTTCTCATCTGAAGAGTTCTTTCGCTGATCACCCTGAGATTGTCGATATTGCACAGTTCCACGTTATCGAGTTCAGCAACCGATTCCTCGATATCCCTGGGATTTGCTATATCAATTAAGAGGAGTTTACGGGTTTCATCCCTGTCTTTTATGGCTTTTTCAATCATTTCCCTGGTTAAAATGTAGTGAGGAGCACCTGTACCACTAATTACAACATCAGCACTTTTAAGTTGAGTCTGGACATCATTGAGCCTGACTGCGTGTCCTCCTAGTTCATAGGCAATTTCTTCGGCTTTCTTGAAGGTACGGTTAGCAATGTAGATTGCCTCGATATCTTTTTCAGCAAGGGCCTTTGCTACAAGGACACCAATTTCTCCTGCCCCTATCACGAGCACGGATTTTCCCGTGAGCCCATCCAGAATTTCCTCTGCAAGATCCACAGCCGCAGAACCTATAGAGACCGAACCCTTATTGATCCGGGTTTCATTACGGATACGTTTTCCTACCTGAATAGCTTTATCAAAGGCAGTGTCAAGGATTCTTCCGGTCGTTCCCGCTTTTTTGGAATAAGCATAGAGTTCCTTAATCTGCCCGAGAATCTGGTCTTCCCCAACGATCATGGATTCAAGCCCGCCGGCAAGCCTGAGAAGGTGCTCAAGGGATTCGTCATGCCCATAGAAGTCGATAATATGGGTGGAAGCTCCCATTTCCTTTGCAAAAGAGAAAAGTATGCTGCTGCTCTTGGGGGAAACAACGTAAATTTCAACGCGATTGCAGGTTTTTAAGACAACGCACTCATAAACATATTCATGATTATACAAATTGAGGAGCAGGCCGTCCAGATCTCCGTGCCAGGCGGACTCCATTTCCTCAATTTTTGCTTTTTTATGGGATATAACCATACTTGAGATTTCTGTCACAGAGAGCCTCCGGATAGAATGAATAAGGGGTAAAATGAATAATATAAGGAGTTGTAGATTAAACTTTGTTCGTGAATCCTTAGCCTTTTTTCACCAAAAGATTTCCATTAAAGGACAACTGCTCGAGATTATTCGAGATCATTTGAGGTTGTCAGAGACGGCTCGAAGTTGTCCGAAATTATTGCATATGCTTCTTCTGCTGCATTTTCGTAAGAGTCAGAAAAGCCTTTCCAGACATTTTCGCTTTCAAGAACTTTCCAGAGAAGAGCTTTCCTTTTCTTCTGTTCTTTTACATGCAGTTTAAGGTAGCTTCTGAGTTCGTCCTGAAGCCGGATCATATCTGAATATGCAGGAGTTATTACATTTTCTATCTGTTTACGGGTATATTTAGAGACCGCAGGGCTGTGCCCGAGGGTGGAAATCCCTATAACAAGGTCTCCTCTTTTGATGACTGACGGGATTACAACACTACCTAAAGCATCCACCTGATTAATCAAAATATCGCTTTCCCTGGCAATGGCAGTTATCTTCCGGTTAAGTTCTGAACTGCTGGTTGCAGGGATAACAAGAAAAGCCCCTGATATAATTTCCCTGAGTTCTGAGTCCGGGGCTGTCGTAAGGTCAAGCCTTGAAAGCCGTACCTGCCCTGATGCCTCAAGTTCCTGAAGCCTTTCGGAAAAGTCGAGGCTGACTACAACAGTGCCCGCACAGCCACAGAAAAGTTCAGCTTTGCGTTCCCCTACAGACCCGCCTCCGAAAATTACTATTTTCCTGCCTGAAAGGTCAAGCATGAGAGGGAGAAAATTGTTTGTTTCAGCCATTTTCAGGGACCTCAAAAATATAAAATTTCATTAATCAAAATAAATTAGTTGGCTCTTAAAGCCGGACTCCG